>JBNMJJ010000055.1:0-9975 GCA_050873745.1 Lachnospiraceae bacterium
ATGCAGGCTTTAACGCCGCCCGGGATACCATTAATCCCCTGCTGGGGCAGGCTCCGGCCAAAGAATTTGTGGAACAGATTCAGCAGATTGTCTTAAGTACCGACGGAGTTTTGGGAATGCACGATTTAATCGTCCATGATTACGGTCCCGGACGGATAATTATCTCCCTTCATGCAGAAGTTTCTGCCACCGGGGACATTCTGGAAATTCATGATATGATTGACTGCCTGGAGCAAAAACTGAATAAACAGCTTAACTGTGAGGCCGTCATCCACATGGACCCTATCGTAACCCAGGACCCCGATGTGGCTTTATGGAAGGACAGGATTCATGATATTCTGCTTTCCATCGACGCCTCTCTGCATATGCACGATTTTCGCATGGTAAAGGGAAATACCCATACGAATATTATTTTTGACATGGTTCTTCCCTACAACTATAAAATGAGCAAGTCCCTTCTTCTGGAGGAAATTCAGACGAAAGTATGGGCCATTGACAAAAGCTTTAACGTCATTATCCAAATGGAGCATTCCTATATTTAAGATGCCGCCGGGCATCATGGAGGTTGGTAATGAAAAATAAGAAAATAGCAGTAACAGGAGTAATCATACTCCTGATGTTCGCCCTGCTCTATTCGATTATTCAAAAAAATGTTTTAGAAAATAAATCTGTGCAGTCAGGCGCTAACTCTAATTTGTTTTCTGCACTTAGCCAACTGACATCAGAAATCGTTTTGGAAAATTCAGAGATTGCAGATGAGATTAGTCTATCCGACGTCGTCATAGACAGAATTTACCACGGTTCCTTTTCCCCAAAAAATGCCAGCGAATTGTTCATATTATGTAAAATAATGAATGTCCCCCATGCAGGAGGCCTGGATAGAACTGCGGGCATTGTTTTATCGGCGGACACGTTGGAGCTGATTGCATACAAAGAATTTGCCGCTGATAAAGTAGAGATAAGCTGTCTTCAAAACAGTGATGGAATAAACAGAATTTTATTTATAGGAACCACAACATACCAGGGAATATCGGCTCAGGAAATCAGCCTTTTGGCTGTTGAGGGTTCTCAATGGAGAGATATTCCCATAAGTGCGCTGGAAGATAGGGAAAAGGAATACTTTTATTTTATGGCGGATAACCAGATACTGGTGGCTACTGAGCCTGTTCTGACACCCTCCGCATTAAAAGCCGTACTGGTTTGGAATCCAGACAGTGAGGAGTTTTCAGACAGCCGCCAGTGATACCCGTCTCCTCCGAGCATGAGCCTTAGAACTTCTCTTCACGCTACACCCAGCTAACCACCACAACCACAGACCCTTCATGCACCGTAATACAGCCCTTTTCCCCAATAAATTCATTGCTGATTCCGATGGGAAAACTGTTGGCCACCGTATACTTATCCAGAGGATATTTCATATGCTCAATGGAAACCACTGCCCTATCGCCCAGTGAAAACAGGGACAGGTAGCCCTCCATATTCTCTCTGAAGCTGATGCTTTCCTCCCTGGCTACCAGAATCATTCCGGTTCCATCCATCATATAGCCTACTGCATCCTGCTCTTTTAAATACAGCAGGCACTGGATATTGGCCAGAGTATGCTCCAGCCGCCCTCCGTTTCCGCCATAAATTCGAAAATCCCGATAGCCTTTTTCCAGCCCCAGCCTAATGGCTGCCAGCATATCCGTATCGTTTTTCTCCCGGGGAAGCCGGATTATCCGGCCGTCTTCATGGGCTTCAAGCTCCTCCAGCTTTTCCAACTGGCTCTCACCCACGGAATCAAAATCTCCCAGCACATAATCCGGCTCTATTTCCAGCAGACTGCAGTATTCATAGCCGCCATCCACAGCAATACACAAATCCCCTTCTTTTACGGGAATCTGGGAGACCGTCAAATCTCCCGCTCCGATTAAAATACAGCTTCCGGTTTGCTTATTCATAAGTGTCCCTGTACTCATACTTTCCGCCCCAGTCATTGATGGCCTTCGTTGTTTTGCCCTCTTCTGTATATATATTCTCCTCAAAACGGAAATTCATTCTGGCATAGGTGGCTTCTGTCAGTTCCATATTTACCGGAGTAGACCACCAGTACATCATACAATACTCCGTCATAGGATAATACTCTTCGTTCTGGCTTACCGGAACATAGGTAATGGCAGTGCGCTGATGACCGTTATCCAGCCATTTAAAGCCCCAAATCTTAATGTATCCCTGTTTTGCGGCTTCTCTTTCCTCATCCATAAAAGAAAACTCCCAGTTTCCTTCCGAATGGTGCAGATAAACCCCGATACTGCTGAACGGAATATAGGTTTCTCCTCTCCAATATTCCATCCTGTCATCAATGAAGCTGTCCCGGATGGCCACATATTCATCACTGACCAGAAAATCCCTGGCAGCAGCAAACTCTCCTGCTGCAAACTTTTCCAAAAGAGGTGAAAATATAGCGTCCACTTCCCGATATTTGTTCAAACAGTTCTGCAAAGAAGCCAAATCTCCGGTTTCCGTTGCCGCTTCAACTCTTGACACCAGCATCTGGTATGCGGCAAAATCCTCCATACTAAAGGCCAGATTTTCTGCCGGAAGCAATATGTAATCTACAAGCTGCCCCTTCATTTCCTCTTTTTTGTCTTTTTCATATAAGGCCAGCATTTTCTCCATAACCGTCTGATACTGGGCAAAGCCAAAGCCCTCTTCCTCTGACACCATAATTCCATTGATTCCGTCATCGTCCGCCAGACCTGCCAGCCGCTGACGGCAGGTAGAGAGCAGCTCATAAACACTGGCCTTTTCCTTATCCTCTTCCAGGATTTCCAGCAGCCTTCCTACAGTTTGGAAACTGCAGTTCTCTGCGTTAATGTCATTAACCGCCTCGTTATATTTTACGGTCAGATAGCTGGCATGAATCTGCTCATCCTGGGTTTGAGACAGGCCCTGATACAGAATTTCCTCTGCTGCCCGGTAATCCTCCATATCCAGATAAAGATTCGCCATATAATGATAGGCCTTTACCGTCCCTTTCTCTATTTTCAATGCCTCCTCATAGGATGCCAGCGCATTGGTATAGTCCTGAGCCGCTTCATATTCCTGAGCCCGGTTTAAAAATTTATTTACTTTTACACTGGGAAGCTGGTTATAGCCATAGAATCCGCCTGCCCCAATTCCCACTATGAGGGCAGCAATGCCGATTTTCTGAAATAAAATTGCTTTTTTTCGATTCGCCTTTCTTTTTTTACCCAGTTTCTTCCTGTTCTTAGCCATTGGTACTGCTTAAACCTTTCCTAATCCTCTTTTCCATCCCAACAATAGGTACATAAATTGCAGGCAGGAATCCCTACCGATTTAATCAAATCATCCAGTCTGTGATAACGCAGAGACGTAAAATTCAGTCTTTTCCTGATTTCTTCATTCATCCGGGCATACCGCTCCGTTTTTGGGTCCGTGTATTCTCTGACTACCTCTTCACCGGGATTATCCCCTTCAATCTGCTTCATCATTTTACGGGAAATCAAATCCATTTCCGAGGTAGACCTTGAAAAATTCAGATATTTACAGCCATAAACGATGGGAGGGCAGGCAGGCCGGATATGAACCTCCTTCGCTCCGCTCTGGTATAAAAACTCTGTAGTCTCCCCCAACTGGGTGCCCCGAACAATAGAATCATCAATCAGCAAAAGCCTTCTGTCCCTGATTAAATCATGTACCGGTATCAGCTTCATTTTGGCAATCATGTTCCGCTTGCTCTGAATGGTAGGCATGAAGGACCTGGGCCAGGTAGGGGTATACTTGATAAAGGGCCTGGAAAAGGGTATTCCCGATGCGTTGGAATAGCCGATTGCATGAGCCGTTCCCGAATCCGGCACTCCGGCTACAATATCCGCCTGAGCCCCATCCCTGCCGGCTAAAAGCTGCCCGCAGTTATAGCGCATCTCTTCCACGCTGACTCCCTCATAGGAAGAGGAAGGATAGCCATAATACACCCATAAAAAGGTACATATCTTCATCTTCTCACCGGGCTTTGCCAGAGTAATCACCGCTTCCGGGGTCATTACCACAATTTCTCCCGGTCCCAGCTCCTTATCATCCGTGTAGCCCAGATTCAGATAGGCAAAGCATTCAAAGGCAGCACAAAAAGCCCCCTCCTTTTTCCCTATCACCACAGGGGTTCTTCCCAGCTTGTCCCTGGCTGCATAAATCCCCTTTTCCGTCATGACGATAATGGTCATGGAGCCGTCTATCAGCTCCTGTGCATACTGAATTCCTTCCACCAGGTTGTCCTTCTGGTTAATTATCGCCGCCACCAGCTCCGTGGCATTAATATCGCCGCCGCTCATTTCCAGAAAATGGATGTGTCCGTTTCGCAGAAACTGATTCACAATCTCATCGCTATTATTAATTTTTCCTACCGTAGTAATAGAAAATGTTCCATGATGTGAACGCACAATCAAAGGCTGAGGCTCATAATCGGAAATACAGCCGATGCCCAGATTCCCCTCCATCTGATTAACATCCTTCTCAAATTTCGTCCGGAAAGGAGAATTCTCAATGTTGTGGATGGAACGGTCGAAGCCTTTCTTTCCATATACCGCCATTCCGCCTCTTCTGGTTCCCAAATGGGAATGATAGTCGGTTCCGAAAAATAAATCAAAAACACAGTCCTCTTTTGATGCCACTGCAAAAAAACCACCCATGATTCTCCTCCATTTCCTGTTATTCATGCCTGATAAATGCTGATTTTTTCTCTATTATCTCTTGTATGTTATTTTATATTTCGTTATTTTTCAGACGTTTCTTTGTCTTTTCGTCCGGGAGCTCCTTTTTCTGAAGACATAGCACAGCGTCCGTCAAAGTAAGCGTCTTCATCGATAACCAGCCTGCGTGCAGTAATATCACCGGTCACCCTTCCGGTAGACAGGATTTCCAATTTCCCGGAAGAAACGATGTCTCCCTTTACTTTCCCGGAAATGATGACATTCTGTGCGCTGATGTTCCCCATTACCGCTCCCTCTGTACCAAGAATCAGGGTTCCCTTAATCACACAGTTTCCATTGATGGTTCCGTCTATCTTTATGGTTTCCTGCACCGTGAAATCCCCATTAAATACAGCGCCTGAACCAATCAGGGTTCCAATTTTCTCCTGTCCCTGTCCAACATCTACAGCTTTGCTTTTTCCAATCATTTTTTCCTCCGTTCCGCTGTCTGGCAGCATTTTTGTCGTTATGTGGTTACTCTTCTACCTTCATTACCTGGAAGGGATTCACCGCTTCATTCTCCAGAATAATCTGATAATCAAGCTGTGAGTAATCTATAATAATGGTAAATAAGGGAGCTCTTGCCTTAACCTGGTCCCCCTCCTTAACCCTTATTTCCACATTATCATTGCAAAAATACCGGGTAATATAGCCGCTCTCATGTTCAATCTCTACGCTGTGCAGATAATTAGGGTCATAGTCCACCAGCCTGACCACGCCGTCGCCTGTGGCTACCACGTTGTCTCCGCTGCGCATGCCTATGGTCAGATAGGGCCGCTCTGTGGTAAAGGTTGACTTCAAATCCCCTACGCCGTCAGAAGGATATAGCCTTGGAAGGGTCGTCTCTACAGCCGCTGCCGTTTTATCACCGCTCTCACTGTCCTCACCGGTCTGCGTATTTTGCTGAAGCTGCTGGTTCTCCTGTGTCAGAGTCGCCACAGTCCCCTCCAGCTCCTGAATGGCCGCTGCCATCTGCTCCAGTTCCTCAGTCTGCTGATTGACCTGTTGTTGAAGCTCATATTCCCGATAGCCATTAGAAGCCAGATAATAGCCTCCAAAAGCAAGGCCCCCAAAGATTAGGATTACCAAACCGGTCAGCAGGCGAACCCATAAAGCTGAAATGGTAAACTGCCGGCTTTGGTTATCCGTATGGGATACCAGAATTACAGAATAAACTTCCTTCCTCTTATGTCTTTCTCTCATGGAAAAGCCTCCTACGTTTGAAATAATACCATAAAATGAAGAAAAGTGGAAATCTACTTTTAGACTTCGTTAAATTTTCCCGAGTAAAGTGCCATTACGATTATAACACAATAATGAGCAAAATAAAATAGAGGATTTTACCAACCTTTCGGCTGATAAAACCCCCTTTTTTATAAAATATCAGCCCTGCTGCGCTCCCGGTTTTTTCGCTATCAGGGACATCACTGCGCCTACCACACAGGTAACGCCGATAATCACAAATGCCATACTATAGCTTCCTGTACGGCCCACGGATTGAACCGCAATCTGCGGGCCAATGATTCCGCCAATACCATAAGCCAGGAAAATAAAGGCATAATTCGTACTGTTATACTTTACCCCAAAGTAATCCAATACCACCGACGGATAAGCTCCCATCATGGCACCAAAGCAGACTGCCAATCCACCAATCCCCAAAGCAATAGTGGTAAAGCTGGTCATCATCTGCAAAGTAATCAGTAAAGCTGCATTGATGATATAGACAATGGTTACTACCCGCTGTGCCCCGATTTTATCGGATGCCGCTCCGCTGATAAAACGTCCTGCGGTGTTGGCAATGGATAATACGCTGACAATGGCTCCCGCCTGGGCAACGGTCAGACCTGCAATTTCCTGACTGATTGGTGAAGCATGACCAATCACCATAAGTCCCGACATATTGGCAAATAAGTACATAATCAGCAAAAACCAGTACTGCTTCGTTCTCAACATTTCGGAAGAGGTATAATCCTTTCCTGCTGCCGCCCCCTTTGTGGCTGCCGGAGGCGTCCAGCCTTCCGGTACATAGCCGTCCGGAGCCGCCTTCATCAGCGGTGCGCCAATCAGCATACCAACGATGGTAATTGCCGCCTGCACCAGAAACGTTTTATTGGGACCAATACTGGTGATTAAGGATGTACAAATCGGTGCAAAGACGATGGAGCCCAGGCCGAATCCGGCTACCGCAAGACCGGAAATCAATCCCTTCTTATCCGGAAACCACTTTACGCAAGTGGAAATCGGCACTCCATAAATAAAGCCTACGCCAATTCCCCCAAGAACACCGAATCCCAGATAAAGCAAAGGGAGGGATGAAGTCAATCCACTGAGCACAAGCCCCAGAGTAAGGCTAAATGCTCCTATCAGAGCTACTTTTGTCGGTCCCTGCTTAGGCAGCAATTTACCTGCCGGAATCATGGTAATGGGAATCAAAAGAGTGGCAATGGACATGGTAAGGGATACACTGCCCCTCTCCCATCCATTGGTCTCTATCAGCGGATTCACATAGATGCTCCAGCTATAAAGCATACCCGCACAAAACTGACAGATAATTCCCCCAATGACCACTCGCCATCGTTCTGCATTGTTCGTTTTCCCCATATAAAATACCTTCCTTTCTTTTCTTCCAGATTTTATTCTGGATAATTTTTGTCCATTATAGCATGGCATTTGTGCCCCCACAAATAGAAAAAGGAAGGTGTTTTTTAGTAAAAATAACCCACTCCCGGCGTATTCTTCTTCCGACCAGCAGTGGGTTATCTCTTTTTACCAAAAAACAGATGAATTATTAGGTGTTTCTACCTAATAAACGGGCTTATTTGTAGTTCACAATCTTTCCAAAATCAGCTTTCAGAGAAGCGCCGCCAACTAAACCGCCGTCAATATCCGGCTGGGCAAACAACTCTGCCGCATTAGCTCCGTTCACCGAACCGCCGTACTGAATGCGAACCGCTTCTGCAGTAGCTGTATCGTACATTTCGGCGATACATTCACGAATACCCTTACATACCTCCTGTGCCTGCTGGGTAGTAGCGGTCTTACCTGTACCGATAGCCCAGATAGGCTCATAGGCAATCACCATAGAAGCTGCCTGCTTTGCGGTAATTCCCACTAAATCGGATTTAATCTGGAAACGAATCCAATCCATGGTAACACCCATTTCTCTCTGCTCCAGGGATTCACCGCAGCAAAGGATGGGGGTAAGGCCAGCTTCAAAAGCCTTCTTTACTTTCTTATTCAGTAAGGCATCATCCTCTTTGAAGTAATCGCGTCTTTCAGAGTGGCCCAGAATAACGTATTTTACGCCTGCATCCACTAACATGGCTGCGGAGATTTCTCCTGTAAAAGCGCCTTTTTCTTCAAAATACATATTTTCTGCACCAACTGCCACGTTGCTGCCTTTTACCGCTTCTACCACGGGAACAATATCGATTGCGGGAACACAGTAAACCACGTCCACTTCATCGCTTGCCACTAAGGGCTTTAATTCTTCTACTAATTTCACTGCCTCACTGGGAGTCATATTCATTTTCCAGTTTCCGGCTACAATTTTTCTTCTTGCCATTTTTCTCTCCATTCTGCTGCCCCGGCAGCATTTCCTTATTTATCGTCTGCCGCAGCCACACCGGGCAGTACTTTTCCTTCCAGGAACTCTAAAGAAGCTCCGCCGCCGGTGGAAATGTGGCTCATTTTATCTGCAAAGCCCAACTGGTTTACGGCTGCTGCAGAGTCACCGCCACCGATAATGGTGGTTGCATCGGTTTCTGCCAGAGCCTTTGCCACTTCAATCGTACCCTTTGCCAGAACAGGATTCTCGAATACACCCATAGGCCCGTTCCAAACCACGGTCTTAGCGGTTTTTACCGCTTCTGCAAACATAGCCGCAGATTTGGGTCCGATGTCCAGTCCCATCTTGTCTGCCGGAATAGCGTCTGCCTCCACATAATCCACTGCGATTTCGGCATCAATGGGTGAGGGGAAAGCATCAGCCACTGCTGCATCTACAGGAAGCAAAAGCTTCTTGCCCAGAGACTGCGCCTTAGCTACCATTTCCCTGCAGTAGTCTAATTTCTCATCATCCACTAAGGATTTTCCGATTTCCATTCCCTGTGCCTTTAAGAAAGTAAAGGCCATACCACCGCCGATGATTAAGGTATCACATTTCTCCAACAGATTGGAAATAACGTTCAGTTTATCCGCCACCTTAGCGCCCCCAAGGATAGCTACGAAGGGTCTTACCGGATTCTCAACAGCATTGCCCAAAAAGTCAATCTCTTTCTGCATTAAGTAACCCACCGCACAGTCACCGCCTTTTGCACGGACAACGTCGGTAACACCGGCTACAGAAGCATGGGCTCTATGGGAGGAGCCAAAAGCATCGCAGACATAAGCGTCGCAGAGGTCAGCCAGTTCTTTGGAGAAAGCCTCTCCGTTCTTGGTCTCTTCTTTGCCTCTGAAACGGGTGTTCTGCAGTAAAACAACGTCCCCTTCCTTCATGGCTGCAACCGCTGCTGAAGCTGCCTCTCCGGTAACGTTGTAATCGGCTACGAAGTTCACCTCTTTGCCCAGTTTCTCGGAAAGTCTCTTTGCCACAGGAGCCAGGGATTCTTTCTCGTTGGGGCCTTCTTTTACCTTGCCCAGATGGGAGCAAAGAATCACCTTTCCCCCGTCGGCAATCAATTTATTGATGGTAGGAAGAGCAGCATTAATTCTGGTTTCATCGGTAATTACACCGTCTTTCAGAGGAACGTTAAAGTCACATCTTACCAATACACGTTTTCCTTTTGCACTGAAATCATCTACACTTTTCTTGTTTAATGACATATTTTATGCCTCCTTATTCTTCATCCTGCGGCTGTATGATGGCACAGCCCCTTTTACCGCAGTTCACTTAATAAAAAGGCCCGGTCCCTTTAGACCGGACCTTAACAGGTCTTTGATAAGAATTAGCCTAACTCAGCAAAGTATTTAATGGTACGAACCATCTGGCTAACGTAAGAATTCTCATTGTCATACCAGGAAACAACCTGTACCAGATTGTCAGGGCCAACCATGGTCTGAGTTGCATCGAAGATAGAACCGAAGGTGCTTCCAATAATATCGGAAGATACGATTTCGTCGGTGTTGTAGCCGAAGGACTCAGTTGCTGCCGCTTTCATTGCTGCATTGATTTCGTCCTTGGTTACGCTCTTCTCTACGGTTGCCACTAAAATAGTAGTAGAGCCTG
>JBNMJJ010000056.1:0-9926 GCA_050873745.1 Lachnospiraceae bacterium
ATGCCTCTCTGGATATGGAGGTTAAGGGGGAAAATATGATTCCTCTTTTTGAGACCATTCTGGACTATATTCCTGCCCCCCAGGGTGACCCGGATGCAGGCACTCAGGTATTAATCAGCACCATCGACTATAATGAATATGTAGGCCGCATCGGCGTGGGAAAGGTGGACAACGGCACTATCCGGGTAAATCAGGATGTGGTTATGGTCAATCATCATGAGCCGGACAAACAAAGAAAGGTCAAGATTTCCAAGCTATATGAATTTGACGGACTGAATAAGGTTGAGGTAGCCTCTGCCGGTATCGGTTCCATTGTGGCTATTTCCGGCATTGCGGATATTCATATCGGAGATACCCTGTGCTCCCCCGAAAATCCCCAGGCCATTCCTTTCCAGAAGATTTCCGAGCCTACCATTGCCATGAATTTTATGGTCAATGACTCTCCCCTGGCAGGACAGGAGGGCAAATATATCACCAGCCGCCATTTGCGGGACCGACTGTTTCGGGAATTGAATACGGACGTTTCCCTCAGAGTGGAAGAAACGGAAACTACCGAAATGTTCAAGGTTTCCGGCAGAGGTGAACTGCACTTATCCGTTTTGATTGAAAATATGCGCCGTGAGGGTTATGAATTTGCCGTTTCCAAGGCAGAGGTTCTGTACAAAACCAACGAGCGCAACCAGAAGCTGGAGCCTATGGAGCTGGCCTATATTGATGTTCCCGAGGAATTTTCCGGAACCGTTATCCAAAAGCTGAGCAACCGGAAGGGAGAACTGCAGGGGATGAGTCCCATAAACGGCGGCTATACCCGTCTGGAGTTTTCCATTCCCTCCCGGGGGCTGATTGGCTATCGGGGAGAATTTCTGACGGACACCAAGGGAAACGGTATTATGAACACTACCTTCGACGGCTATGGCCCCTATAAGGGGGATTTAACCTACCGCAAACAGGGCTCTCTCATCGCCTTTGAAGCCGGGGAGGCCATTACCTACGGGCTTTACAATGCCCAGGACAGAGGCACCTTATTTATCGGCCCCGGTCAGAAGGTGTACGCCGGAATGGTTATCGGCCAGACCGGAAAAGCGGAAGATATTGAAATCAATGTATGCAAGAAAAAGCAGTTGACCAACACCCGCTCTTCCAGTGCGGACGAGGCTCTGCGCCTCTCTCCTCCCAGAATTTTAAGTCTGGAGCAGGCATTGGAATTTATTGACGTGGATGAGCTTCTTGAAGTGACCCCGGAGAGCCTGAGAATCCGCAAGCGGATTCTGGACCCCACCATGCGGAAACGGGCAGGAATTAAGCGGGGGTAGGCCGGCATCGATTGAGGCATTGCGGCAGTGGTTTGCTGGAGCTTGGATATTGTGGCGGCCCGAAGGCCGGGCAGTACGGTTAGTTGGCGCTGGGGGCTGTGGCGGCCCAAAGGCCGGGCAGCGTTACGGCCACTTTTGGGCACTGAGAAAAAAAGTGGCTCAAAATACCCTATTTTACTTGATTTAATTGAAAAAACAAACTATCTTATAACCATTTTGGGCATAGAGAGAAAAAACATTCTCCTATGCCCAAATATTGTCTTATTCCTGGGTATGGAAGACTAAAAATTTCCTCTATGCCCAAACAATATAAATTATAGCCTCAAATCAAGCCAAAACTCCCCTTTTTTGCCATCTCGTCGGGCATAGCCAATCCATTTTTTCGTATATGCCCAAAACAAGAAGGAATGCCTTCCATCATTTATCTATGACTGCCATTATTTCCCTATGCCCGGCAAGAAAAAAGCTGACCGACCAAGAAATCTGCAAAATCAATTCCCAGAACCACTTTCCAGAATCGCCTCCAGCATATGAACCCGGTTGAAAGGAAAGGAGAAATAATAACCGTCGGCAAAATCATCCATCAAACCCATCATCTCTCTGGCTAAATCAATTCCTGCCGCCTCCCCTTCCTGACGGCTCATTCCTTCCCAGTATCGGCCCAGCACCTCATCCGTTACCTCAATCCCCGTCATTTCATTCTTCATAAACATAGCATTTTTCAGGCTGACAAAGGGCATAATTCCGCACAGAATACGGGCCCCTGTCTCTTCCTTAATCCGCCGTACCCGCTCTACAGCCGCCAAAGTCGATATGGGCTGAGTAAAAAAGAAGGTTGCCCCTGCTCCCATTTTCTTTTTCACCCGTCCGATTTCCAGCTCCAGATTTCTGCGCCCCTGATTAATGCAGCCGCCATAGCAAATGGGATTTGCGGTAAAATGCTCATCGTTCATATCGTTAATCAGGTTCATCAACCCTACGGAATCAAAATTGAATACGCTTTTTACGCTGTTTCGCACCATAGCCGGAATCGGGTCTCCGGTAATTACCAGAAAATTCCTGATTTGGTTAATATGTGCCCCCAGAAGCTGGGAGCGCATGGCGATGGCATTTTTGTCCCGACAACAGATATGCGGCATTACGCACATTCCTGTCTCCTGCCTTACCTTCTCCGCCATCAAAATAGAGTCCGCCCTGGTTCTTCCTGAGGGTGAATCCGGAAAAGTCAGAACATCCACACCGGCTCGCTGGAGAAAATGAGCGGCATCCATCAGCTTTTCATCATCGATTCCCATAGGTGGTGCCAGCTCTACGGCAATTAATTTCCTGTCTTTTTTTCCGGCAAAAAAAGAAGTGTCTTTCCGGACAGCAGCCGCCCTATCCAGAATCTTCATACTCTTTTGTCCGCCAGTCCGTTCAAAGGACAGGCTTTCCTTCATCCTGCGGATATATTCCGGTGTGGTTCCACAGCAGCCGCCCACAATATCCGCTCCATCCGCCGCAATATCGCCAACCTTGGCAACAAAATAGTCTATATTTTCCTGGTCAAAAATCATACGGTTGCTGACGATTTGCGGATAGCCTGCATTGGGTAAGGCAGTCACGATTTTTTTCCCGGAAAAATCAGCAGAAGCCAGGATTTTCTGCATATGCCCCGGCCCCACTCCGCAATTAAAGCCCACTCCGTCTATCCATTCGATACTCTCCGCCTGCTTCACCAATTTTCGGGCGCTTAAGCCGGATGAGGCATAGCCGAACTGATTTACTGAAAACTGAACAATAACAAACGCCTTATCCCCAATAAACTCAATCGCCTCACGAATATCCTCCAAATCCGAAAAAGTCTCGAAAAGAACGATTTTAGCACCTTCCTCCAAAAATATCCGGCAGATTTCCACATATTCCCGAGAGATTCCCTCGTTTCCTGTCTGAACGTCAAAGGGAATCTGCCCAATATCTGCTGCCACAAAGATTTTTTCCTGATTGGCGGCCGCTTTCGCCAGCCGGTAGCCCTGACGGATATTTTCCTCCACCTCTTCCCAGGAAGTATCCATAGAAAAGGTATTGCTGGCAAAGGTATTGGTTCGGATAATTTCCGCTCCCGCCTGAATATAGCGGCGGTGAATTTCCAGAACACGCTGGGGCTGCTTCGTATTTGCCAATTCCGGCAGCTCCCTGGTGCCGTAAAGATTTCCATAATAAGTGCCAAAGGCGCCATCAAAAAGTAATTTCTGCGCCTTTAAACTCTCCCGAATTTCGTTCTTTTCTTCTTTTGCCATTTCTTCCTCCAATTACACTAATCCAAATCAATCTCCAGGGTTACAGGGCAATGGTCCGAACCATAAATCTCGGTAAGAATCTGAGCATCCTTGAGCCTGTCCTTCAAACTTTCGGAAACCATAAAGTAGTCGATACGCCAGCCTGCGTTTTTGGCTCTTGCCTGGAACCGATAGGACCACCAGGAATAAATTTCTGTTTTATCCGGGTAAAAATAACGGAAGGTATCGATAAAACCTGCCTCCTGAAGCTGGTCCATGCAGGCCCTTTCCTCATCCGTAAAGCCTGCATTCTTCCGGTTGGTTTTGGGATTCTTCAAATCGATTTCCTTATGGGCTACATTCAGGTCCCCGCAGAAAATAACCGGCTTCTTCTCTTCCAGCTTCTTTAAATATGTACAAAAATCCTTTTCCCACTGCATACGATAATCCAGACGCTTAAGGCCATCCTGAGAATTGGGCGTATATACCGTAATCACATAGTAATTATCGTATTCCAGAGTCACCACCCTTCCCTCCTGGTCGTGCTCCTCCATACCGATTCCCAGTTGAACCGAAAGGGGTTCATGCTTAGTAAAAATAGCCGTACCCGAATACCCCTTTTTCACCGCATAATTCCAATACTGATAATACCCCGGCAGCTCCAGATTAATCTGCCCCTCCTGCAGCTTGCTTTCCTGAATGCAGAAAAAATCCGCATCCTGCTCCTTAAAAATATCCACAAAGCCCTTATCTACACAGGCCCTCAATCCATTTACATTCCAAGATACTAATTTCATCTAATCCTCCTCAACTCTAAAACTTCTTCTCACGCTATAGGCCAAGCAGCCTGGTAGCCACCTGAAAATAAATAATCAAAGACAGCGCATCCACGATGGTGGTAATGAAAGGGCTTGCCATTACCGCCGGGTCAAAACCAATTTTCTGAGCCAGCATGGGCAGCATACAGCCCACTATTTTGGCAATCAGAATCGTACTTAACAGCGTGATGCAGATGACCAGCGCAACCATAATGGTTATCCTGTCAAATAAAAGCAGCTTGGCAAAATTAGCCAAAGACAGGGTTACACCGCATAAAACGGCTACCCGTGCCTCCTTCCAGACCACCTTAAACATATCCCGAAATTCGATTTCATTTAAAGAAAGACCTCGGATAATGGTTCCGCTGGCCTGACCGCCTGCGTTTCCGCCGGTACCCATCAGCATGGGAATATAGGCCGTCAAAATAACACAGGCGCTTAAGGATTCCTCAAAGGAAGCGATTATCCTCTCCGTAAAGGTGGAAGAAATCATCAACAGCAGCAGCCAGGGAATACGTTTTTTCCAGGTTTCTGCGATTCCCGTTTTCATATAGGGCTTGTCGGAAGGCACAATAGCCGCCATCTTTTCAATATCCTCTGTGGCCTCCTGTTCCAGAATATCCACAATATCATCAACGGTAATAATTCCCACCAGCCGGTTTTCCTGGTCTACCACCGGCATAGCCGTAAAGTCATATTTCTGAAAAAGACGGGCAACCTTCTCCTGGTCCATCATGGTACTGGCTGAAATCACGTTTTCGTGCATGATGTCCGCAATCACCTCATCCTCAGGGCTTAAAAGCAGGGCCCGCAAAGTAAGCGTGCCCACCAGCTTGCGTCTGCTGTCCAACACATAACAGACGTTAATGGTCTCACTGTCCAGACCAATGCTGCGGATTCTCTGGATGGATTCCGCCACCGTCAGATTTTCCTTTAAATCCACATACTCCACGGTCATAATACTTCCGGCAGAGTCCTCCGGATACCTGAGCAGATGGTTGATGTCCCTTCTGGTTTCGGGACTGGCCATAGACAGAATCTTCTTCACAATATTGGCGGGCATCTCCTCCAGCAAATCCGTGGCATCATCGGCCATCAAATTATCGATGATGCTGGCAGCGTCCCGCTCGGAAAGAGAGGTGATAATCATCTGCTGATTGTCCACATCCATATAAGCGAATACGTCTGCTGCCAAATCTTTAGGCAGGATACGGAAAATTTTCAGCATCTGCTGGGCTTCCATTTCCTCCATAACGGCGGCAATATCCGCATCATTCAACTCCGTCAGTTTCTGCCGCAAACCGGTATATTGCTTGGTTTCCATTAATTCCTTTAACTCTCCCAACAATTCTTCCAATTCCTGCATTCTATCCATGGCTGTGCCCTCCTTTCTTCTCTCCCCAATGCTGCCTTGCCCCAAACATGATAAAAATGCCCTCTTTCAGACATTTTTCATGACCACCGGAGCATAAAGGCTTTCTTTTTCCTCAATACTGCACTTTCCTGCGGTAGCTTCTACAATCTCCTTAAGTATCTTTTCTTTTTCCTCCTGAAGCAAAAAAACCTGAAAAACCACTTTATCACAAAACTGGGTATCTTCTGTCTGTATTCCGGCTTTTCCCAAAATATACTGAACCTTTCCCACTCCGGTATAATCCGTCTCAATCCGTACCCGGGTTCCATAGGACAGAGTGGCGATTTTACTGGCTTTAAGACCCTCCTGTAAAGCCCTGGTATAGGCCCGCACCAGACCGCCCGTTCCCAAAAGCACTCCGCCAAAATAGCGGGTGACCACTGCCGCCGTATCTTGCAGTCCCTCCCCGGTCAATACCTCCAGCATAGGGCGTCCTGCTGTTCCCGAGGGTTCTCCGTCATCGCTGCATCGGGTAATTTCCCCTCTGCTTCCGATAATGAATGCACTGCAGTTATGCCTGGCATCCCAGTATTTTTTCTTTATTCCCTCAATAAAAACCTGAGCCTCTTCCTCCGTGGACACGGGACTTACAGTGGCGATAAAACGGGACTTTTTTTCTACAATTTCCCCCACACCGCCTTCTGCCACGATTCGGTAAGAAGCCATTTTCCTGGTATCCTCCGCCATTTTTCCTCCCTTTTATGTTAGAAGCGTTTTGCACTGGGCACAGGTTGGTGAATCAAGGCTTTAGCTTTTGATTCACTTCGGCCCACAAAAAACTACAGCCTCGCAAAAGGCCGCCGTTTACTCCTTATCTGTTCAATAAAAAGAATAAAACCAGAACAAAGGGGAAACCTCTGACTGATTACCATTATCTTATCATACCCTGGCATAAAAAGGAAAGAATTTGTGTACAATTCTTAATAATTATAAAAATCCTTTATTTACCTTTTTTTTTTTGCTATAATCCTACTAGTAATGCCCAAACGGGAATTACCAATATTTAGCAAAAACAAAGCTTTGACTGAATTTAAGGAGGCAAGATACATGAATTATAGCAAGAAAGGCGTCTCTGCTAAACAACAGGCGCTGAATGCTAAATCTTCCAAATGGGGAAGAAAAGCTGCTTTAATCTTCTTCAAGGTCTTTCTGGTCGTCTTTCTTTCGGTGGGAGTCGTGGGCGCTTTCGGCGCACTCGGCGTAGTAAAAGGAATTATCGATTCCTCACCGGATATTTCTCAGATGACCGTAGCGCCTACCCGCTTTTCTACCTTTATTTATGACAGCGAAGGCAACCAGACCGCCAAGCTGGTAGCGTCTGACGCCAACCGAATCCCGGTAACTATGGACAAGATACCCGAGAATCTTGCCCATGCCTTCGTTGCTATCGAAGATGAGCGTTTTTATGAACATAATGGAATTGACATTAAAGGTATTATGCGAGCTTTCTTCGTGGGTGTCAAGAATGGACATTTCTCCGAAGGAGCCAGTACCATTACGCAGCAGCTTTTGAAGAATCTGGTTTTTACCGACTGGGTGACGGAAGACAGCTTTGCCGAAAAATTGAAACGCAAAATCCAGGAGCAGTATCTGGCCATTGAACTGGAAAAGATAATGGACAAAAACACCATCCTGGTCAACTACATGAACACCATCAACCTGGGACAGAATACTCTGGGTGTCCAGGCCGCATCCCTTCGTTATTTTAATAAGCAGGTGCATGAGCTCAACCTGTCCGAATGTGCGGTTATTGCCGGAATCACAAAGAATCCTTCCGGCTTCGACCCCATTGTACATCCGGAGGATAATGCCAAAAGAAGACGCAAGGTGTTAAACGATATGCTGAAGCAGGAGTATATCACTCAGGAAGAATATGATGAAGCAATGGCGGATGACCCCTATTCCCGTATTAAGGTAAATAATGAAGCCACAGAAAATAATACCAGCGTCACTTCATACTTTGATGATGCCGTAACCGAGCAGGTGTATAAAGACTTAATTGCAGCCGGTTATAATGACAATCAAGCCTATACCCTGCTGTATACCGGCGGACTCAGCATCTTTTCCACCCAGGACCCGGATATTCAGGCTATCTGCGACGAGATTTACAATGATGAGGAAAATTATCCCGCCAGCAGCAAGTGGCATCTGGAATATAATTTAAGCATTACCAAAGCCAATGGCGACGTGGAGCATCACAGTTCCGAAATGTACCGTAAGTATTTCCGGGAAAACGGACAGAAGAAGTTCAATCTTCTTTATTCCACCAAGGAGGATGCCTATGCTGCCATCGAAGAATACCAGGACGCTGTACTGGAGCCGGGAGATGAGATTCTTGCGGAAAGCGTCACCCTTACTCCCCAGCCCCAGGTGAGTATCACCATTGCAGACCAGCACACCGGGCATGTGGTGGCTATAGTCGGCGGCCGGGGCTCCAAGGAAGGCAGAAGAACCTTAAACCGGGCTACGGACACCACCCGTCCTCCCGGGTCCACCTTCAAGGTGCTGGCCTCCTTCGGCCCTGCCCTGGATACCGGTGAATTTACCCTGGCTTCGGTGATAAATGACGCTCCCTTTAATTACTACGACGGCACGCCGGTAAGAAACTGGTACGCCAACAGTGCCACTCCCTATCGCGGCCTGCAGACCATCCGAATGGGAATTTATAATTCCCTGAACGTGGTAGCCGTAAAAACGATTACCATGATTACTCCTCAGTTGGGGTACGAGTATCTGTTGAAGTTTGGCTTTACCACCCTGGAAACGGCAAAAGAAAGCAATGGACAGGTTTTCTCGGATATTCAGCAGTCTCTTGCCCTGGGCGGCCTGACCACCGGCGTCTCCAATCTGGAATTGAATGCCGCTTATGCCGCTATTGCCAACGGCGGAGTTTATATTGAGCCCAAACTTTACACGAAGGTAGTGGATAATGACGGAAATGTCATTTTGGATAATACCCAGAGCAGTACACGCCAGGTTTTAAAAGAAAGCACAGCCTTTTTATTAACCAGCGCCATGCAGGACACGGTAACCCGGGGAACGGGTGGCGCCGTCAACTTCGGTGGTATGCCCATTGCAGGAAAAACCGGTACTACCACCGATGATTTGGACGTATGGTTTGCAGGTTACACCCCTTATTATACCGCTACCACCTGGACCGGTTATGATAGGAACAACTCCAAGCTGAGTGTGGACAGCGCACAGCTTAACCTGTCCAAAACCATGTGGAAAAAAGTTATGCAGAGAATACACGAAAACCTGCCCTCCAAATCTTTTGAAATGCCGACAGGCATCGTTCAGGCTACGGTATGCTCACGCTCCGGCAAGCTGCCTATTGCAGGCCTGTGCGACCATACTCTGCATACGGAATATTTTGCCCAGGGAACGGTTCCTACGGACTCCTGCAACGTGCATTATCAGGGCGGCCTGTGTAACTACACTCATCAGGCAGCCTGTGCAACCTGTCCTTTCAGAGTAGAAGGAATATTTGAGTTGACACCTCCGGAACCTGCGTCCCTGCAGCGTGGTTCGGCTACCTTAAGCAGCTCACCGGTTACGGTAACTACTGCTGACGGAACCACCGTGGTAGGAAGCGCATCCGCAGAAGGCACCGACCCTAATGCACAGCCGGCAAACTCTTCCATCACCTACTGCCCTCATAATGAAGCCTTTATGGCTGACCCTAATTCGCAGGCGATTATCGCTGCACAGTTGGCAGAAATCCAGGCCAGAAATCAGGCCGCTGCAGCAGCCGCACAGCCAGAACAACCAGAAGCACAGCCGGTGCAGCAGGAACCACAACCGGAAGCACAGCCGGCGCAGTAAGAAACTTATAAACCTAATTCCGGCAGACAGGAAAACTCCTCTCTGCCGGTTTCTATTTTATCAATTTTATTAATGCGGAGGATGCAGTGAAAAAGAAAAAAGCTATCTATTTTCCTTCTGCCGACGGCAGAACCACAATACATGCGGTTTACTATATACCCGATTCCCCTCCTGCCGCTATTCTCCAGATTTCCCATGGAATGGTGGAGTTCATTGAACGGTATGAAGAATTTGCTCACTTTTTAAATGACCGGGGGATTCTGGTGGCAGGAAACGACCATCTGGGCCATGGAGAATC
>JBNMJJ010000057.1:0-9914 GCA_050873745.1 Lachnospiraceae bacterium
CTGATGCCCCCTAAGGATTTTGTTTTTTCATCAACCGCCAAAAACCAATAAACACACCCATAAACAGTATCAAAAAAATCGGTGCGCCAATGATTTCCCAAAAATACAGCAAAGAAATTACTAACACTATAATGCTTGTTAAAAGTCTAATTAAAAATTTATTCTTCATTATTGCCACCTGATATTAGAGATTGCCTGGTCGTTTATCTTCCAAACAACCACTCCATTAAGTCATTGATATAATTTCTCGCTTCTATCCCATAAAAATAATCCACGGCCTTCCCTCCTTCCTTTTCTCAAAAACCGCCAAAAATCCCATGGATTACAATACTACTCCTTAAGCGACAGTTTTTATCTATTTATTTTATATCCCGTTCCCCGTCGCTATAAAAAGCAGGCAAAAGAGCCGCTTGACACAGCAGCCCTTTTTTAAGCCTCCAAATTCAATCTTTTTGTTTTTGCTTCATCAATTCAATAAATCCTATCAATGAACACCACATACCCATCCATAAAAACTCATAAAAAACCACATAACATAAAGCTATAGACAATAGACCAACTACAAATTTTGCTAAGGATATGTTTTTCTTCCATATATTTTTCATATTACTTTTATTTACCTCCGTAATCAACAAAAGCTGGCAATTCCCACAAGTCCACCGGAAATAGTCCCAACCAGCATACCAGAAAGAGTCCCTACCCCCGGAATGGTAATTGTTCCTGCTCCCGTACCAGCAAAAAATCCAAGTCCAGCAGAACCTAAGGTTCCTCCAATACATTTAACACCATCCCACCAACCCCAGCGGAACATGGGAGTAGGATACACATCAATTCCATCTTTTGTTTTTACATATGAGATGTCTAATGAATTTCCTTTCATATCAACAGTTTGGGTCGGTAAAACCGATGTTTCACCGGTAATTGTGTCTGTGACAACGACCTCATTATATTCGCTGAATTCAACCTTTATATTTGCCGGCAGATGAATGCTGATTTTATCATCTTCAAAACTCATTTTTATTTCCGTAGAGTTTGAAGCTGCAGATGCCTCGGCGGCAAGTACGGTTAGGGAAGTCATCATGCACATTGTACAAATTAGTAATGCTGCTAAAAAACGTTTCATAAAATTACTCCTTTCTCATCTTTGTGGTTTTATGATAAAATAAAATGGATACGTTAGATTGTTTCAAGAATTTCAGCTATTATTTTGTCATTGTCCGAATCCATAATAATATAAAAATCATCTTTCATTAAAACAACTATTGAAGGAACTGCTATAATATTGTACCGTTTAATCACTTCTTCTTTTTCATCTTTATTTACATCTGTATCAAAGTAATAAAATGTTAATTTGTATTCTTTAACGATACGTTCCAGCATAGGTTTAAAATCCAAGCATTGTTCACAGGATGTTCTTCCTACATATACAAAAGTTATTTTATCCTCATCGATGATACTGCTCCAATCAGCGCTATCTAACGGAATCAGCTCCCATGACTTGTTTTTTCTAAATATATTTAATCCTGTTATAATAAAAACAACCACAACTACTGTCAAGATTAGTAAACACATTTTTTTACTCTTTACTATCCATGAAAATCTACTCTTCATTCATCTTACCTATTCCCTTCGGAACTCTTTTAAAAAACTTTTCCTTTCCTCTAAGGTAGCAGAAAATCCCATGGATTACAATGATAACTCCTTAAGCGGTCACATAACTCCTTAAGCGGTCAATTTTTGCCTCTTTTTATCACATTTTCATCGTCACTACAGCTTTAAATTCCTTTCCGTCTGCACTCAGGGAAAACTCACCTCCATATTTTTCGAGGGCACTGAAAAACATAGGATTTTGATTCTAAAATTTTTAATGGAGATAGAAAATCCACCAGTTTCAAACTATTCTGGTGGATTTTGCTCATTTTTAATTATGAACGATTAATTTTAGGAATAAAATCGCCTATATTTGATATTTATATAAAATATAGGCGGTAATATCTACTTTTTCAGTGCCCTCCTGAATTTAAGATGGAATACAATCTGATTCAGACTACTTTGGAAGTTTATCCTGTACAACAATCCGATAGCCATGAAACATTTTTCAAGCATACGTTATTATCAATTAACTCTTCTCTGTATATTTATTAAAGCAATATTCATTTTGAAGAATGCCTGTTAGAAAAGCGCTTATATGTTACAACATACAAAGATGAACCCAGTGCACAAAACATAGCCAGCATTCTCTTGTCGATATTATAAAACACATAAAAAATAATAGCTAAATAAGCCAAAAAAACAATAGTAATAATAAGACTTGTTTTTTTCATAACTTGGTCTCCTTTATAATTATCTCCTAACAAACGATGTTTCCTTACTCATTATAGCAAAAACTATTATTATCGAAATAGCAATTGCAATTATATTTATACCCCCAAAAATTACAAAGTTAAAAAATGAAATATTATTTTTTATTATGTCAGATAATAAGAGAGGGATGTTGAGAAACGGTATACAATATAGTACTCTTGATGTAAGTTCATACCTGGAAAGCATTACAAAATAAAATGGGATTAGAACAAGAAACATCAGTGGGATTGACACAATTTGTCCTTCTTTAAAACTACGAGCAAAAAAGCTAACTAGTAATTCTATTGAACCAAAGAAAAATATACATACTATTAGGATGATGTTTACATAAATCATCATACGCAAAAAATGTTCCGTGTCAAAAATAAGATGAAAAAACGTATTTGGAAGCCAAGAAAACATTATCATAAAAGTATCTAAGACAAATAAACTTACCAATCCTTGAAGGACTATTGCCATATATTTTCCCCAAAAGAGAGTTTTAAAATTTATACCAGTTCTTAATACACTCCGTAATGTACCTCTTTCTTTTTCCCCTACTCCTGTTTCCAATGCCCCGGTGAGAATTGATAAAAATACAATCATAGTAAGAAGCATTGTCAATATCATTTTCGCTAAATAAATCCCTTCATTACTATTAGTTACATCACTTATGATATACATGGCGAAATAATTAAATAAGCACATAAATAAAACTGGGTTTATAGTTCCTAGGAAAATGGTTCGCTTATCTCGAGAAATATAAATAAATTCTTTTTTAATAACGTTCCCTATAACATTCATATAGCACTACCTCTTATCATTCTTAAAAATACTTTTTCAAGACCTTCTCCATGCTTTTTTTCTATATTGGCTACAGTGTCGAATTCTATTAAACTTCCTTTGTGGAGAATTAAAATCCTTTCACATATTTCTCTTGCTTCTTGTATAATGTTAGTTGAGTAGATTATTGTTTTTCCTTTATTTTTTAGTGACTGTACAAGTTGCTTTATTAATATTTGTCCTGAAAAATCTAGTCCTATGGTTGGTTCGTCGAACAGCATCATATCAGGATTGTTGACAAGCGAAATTGCTATAGATACTCGCTGCTGCATTCCTCTTGAAAGATTCTCGGTTCTTTTATTTATGTAATCTTCAAACTGTAATAATTCCGCTAATTCACTCAATTTGGAATCAGAAAGATGTATTCCATACAGAGCAGAATAATAATTTATATTTTCTTTTACAGTGAGCCTTTCATATAATGATACTTCTCCGCCTAAAGCGACACCTATACTCTGTTTGTATTGTTGCGTGCCATATTCATATTTGCCAAATATTATTTTACCACTGCTTGGTTTAATAATTGAACTTATTAAATTTATCAATGTGGTTTTTCCAGCACCATTTTCACCTAATATACCGATGATTTCGTTTTCGTGGACTGCAAAGCTTATTGATTTGACTGCCTTAAACTCATTATATTCTTTTGTTACATCTTGAACTAAAAACATTATATAATACCTCTCCAATTTTATTGATTGCTACACCCAATATATACCAGACGAACGAAATTATTGTAACCATTATACATATAGTAACTACAACCAGTGCCATTTCCTGTAAATATAATATCACTCCTCCATTAATAGGCAATGCAACATTTCCTGAAAATAAATAACTTACAGTGTTGATAGTTACTAATATTATAGAACAATTAAATATGAAACCCGGTCGTGTTGCCTGTTTATAAAATACAATTATGAGAACTAAAACTAATAAGTAATTATAAATGTAGTTGCTTGAATGATTAGA
This sequence comes from Lachnospiraceae bacterium, assembly GCA_050873745.1. Classification (GTDB taxonomy): domain Bacteria; phylum Bacillota; class Clostridia; order Lachnospirales; family Lachnospiraceae; genus SFDP01. The sequence continues at coordinate 4,159 of JBNMJJ010000057.1, forward strand.
GAGCCACGACATGGCACAACCTACAAGAGCAATAGACGAATACTTTACCATTGTTTTTAGTCTTAAGGTGTCATAATGTGGTGCTTTCCCGCAAACAATACACCTATCTTTTGTTTCGTAGTTTACTTCTTTCCATCTAGCCGTATATAAATTAAAAAAGTAATACTGAGATAGGTTATCATGATTCTTTAATATTATGTCTAAGAAAACAAGCATCATCTTTGAAACTACATTTGTTACAATAGGAGAAAATGTAGGAGAAACTCTATTGTATCTTTGTCCATCATGATTTTCGTTGCAAGCATAACAGGAAGTAATACCCGGTACATATACAGGTCCCACAATGCCACTCTCATTCAAAAATCCACCTGAAATGAACGGTATATTCTTTTTAACACAAACGGTATTTACCCACTCCGTTCCGTCTTTTGGTGTGTCAAATGCTTTGAATACAAAATCATAATTTAAGATAACGCCGGATAGATATTCTTCCGATTCTATTTTTGCATCTATCGCAGTAAAGGTCACTTCTGGATAACTTGCATTGATTTTCTTCTTTAATTACATCTACTTTTTTATAACCGATATCATCAAAACCATAGAACAATTGGCGATTCAAGTTACTCTCTTCAACAATATCAAAATCTATAATAGTTATATTCTGTATACCTATAGTTATCAGTCCCCAAAGCACATGAGTTCCTATAGCTCCAGCACCAAGTATTAGCACTCGCAAAGAACTTATCTGATTATCAAAAAGTCTGTAATTAGAACTGATAATTGAAAATAGACCTCTTTGTCTACTTAACATATCTGTTGTTGCTGGTACCAGATTCTTATCATTAAGTAATAATCTCGCTTCTTTTAAAACATTAATTTCTTTCTGTGAGAAATAATATGATAACTCATCTATGTTGAATTCATCTTTTGAAAGCAAATACTGAAAGCTATCCTTCTTTTGAATATTAAAAGAATATTCCTTAAAAGACTTTATATATATTTTGTTGTTAATTTCAAGAACCGAAACAAATGGATTTAAAAACAAACTATTCATTCGTTGCCACCTTTTTTATCTGATGTCTTATATTTAATGTAATTGTAAGAAGTATTAAAGCCACTAATAAAAAGTCAGGAATCAAAATTATTGTATTTATTATACCTATGATGCTAGTTAATCCAAGTATCAAAAATGCCGAAGAAAAGATAATTGAATATATACAGTATAAAATATAATGAAACTGAACTTTATTATATTGTCCCTTTAAAAGATACTTTAGTTGAATGGCTGTTGTTCGTTTTAAATTGTTTGTATCAAACAATTCTGAACATATGAAATACCCATCAAACTCCACGAAAGGAATAATATTGATTAAAATCATCATCAGATTCAGAATTATATAAACAGTTAAAATGCTTATCGTCTGAGGACTTTTGCTGTAATTAATAGCAACCAAACATATCAATAACATTAAATTATTTACCTTTATTCCTGCGGATAGAACTTCAATTCTTTTTGATTTATTCGATAAGATTTGTATTCCGCTTAAGTCAACGTAAAATGCAGGATTAAAATAGAAAAGCATAATGCCAATTTGAGGAATGGCAACGTCGTTAGCTTTTGCCACGAACGCATGAGAAACTTCATGTAGAAATCCAGTGATAATAATCAATACATAACCGCATAGCATTGTAACAGCTATTGATGAACTATTAATAATTATATTTACATTTGCTAAAAGATTGTTTGCATTCCTAACTAATAAAAATATATTGCATAATAAAATCAACAAAAAAGATTTATTAAGGATACTAGCATATATCATACATTGTTTAGATATTTTATCAAGTATTGAATTGATATTAGCCAATCTTATTTTTATTTTAAATATATTAAACTTTAAAGAATATGCTGATGTTGCATCATCCAATAAATTATACCGATTAACATATTCTAGAAATTGTTCCACATATTGTTTCGGAATTAAATTCCTTATTTCATCTAGCGTTCTATTGCCATCAAATAACTCCAACCATTCTTTTTGTTCCGTACCAACGTTAAAATGCTTATTATTACGCTCGTCATGCATATGAAAAGTATTTTCATTATATTGGTAAAAGACAATATCTTCTCTCAATTTCATATAAGTCTCCCATAACAGATTAATAGTTTTAGCTGTAATGAAAGATATGCAAGCCAAATATTTCTACTTGGCTTGCATCCCTTCTTAACAGACTGCACCAGAAAGAACAATTGCAAGCCCAAAGCCTATCCCAGTTGCCAAGCCAACAGAAAAATCGCTTACAGGGGCATCAATCATATCCATCTCTTCAAATAACATCCTTACCACCTCCATCTAAACTTTTCATTTACTAACAACAAACTACCCAGCCGACGCCAACAACAACAGCCGTTCCAATTCCCACACCAGCCCAGAATGAAGCATCCGACGGTGCATCAATCAGTTCCATTTCTTCAAACAACATGGTTCAGTTCTCCTTTCTTATAATTTTCATGCACTTATAAAAACACATTTGTGTTATGCATCATTATTGTCTGTGAATATCCCCCTTAACACATGGACGGACTATAAAGCAGACTATTTAGTATAGATATTTATATTAAAACAGTACAATTATTATTAAAAAAAGACCACTTCCATTAACGTGTTGTTCAATGAGCACTTTGTAAATCGTATATCCATTATCCAATCAGCTGTTGTAAAGTACAGACCCCCACAGATGTTTAACGTTGATAACAGGAAGTCCTACACCCCCTTCAGAATTTCACGTTATGTAACTATTCTTACAGCTTGTCAGCAGAAATTAAGACCATAACAGTTGCAAGAACAGATACAGTTGCACTGACTGCTACACACCCCAATGAACTTGTTATCGTCAAAGTTGCCTGTGCCATTTCTCCCTCAAAATCCATCAATTCTTCCTCAGATTAATCTTCAAGAGCCACTTCATAATATCATTTAAATAATTTCTTGCTTCCATCCCATAAAAATAATCCACGGCCTTCCCTCCTTCCTTTCCTTTAAGGTAGCAGAAAATCCCATGGATTACAATGATAACTCCTTAAGCGGTCGTATAACTCCTTAAGCGGTCAATTTTTGTCTCTTTTATCACATTTTCATCGTCACTACAGCTTTGAATTCCTTTCCGTCTGCACTCAGGGAAAACTCACCTCCATATTTTTCTACTGTGTCCCTGACATTCTTTAATCCTATTCCATGATTTTTCTTATCCTTCTTACTACTCCTTAACTTCTGATTATTTTGAGATAACTTCAACCTGGTGGAATTACGGATAATCCATCTGGTGTTTTCCTTCCCCTGCCTGATTTCCATAGCAAAGAACCGCTCCGTTTCTTCCTCTTCCTGCCGTTTAAGCTCCTCTACAGCATTTTGAATCAGGTTAGACAAAATCGTACATAAATCCGTTTCTTCTATCTTCATTTCCCTGCCGCACATACCCGTCACAGAAATTTTTACCCCTTCTAAATCCGCCAGATAATGGTTTAGCAAAATATTCAGGGTCATATTTCCCGTTTCATAATGGCGGCCCCTCATCTTACTCCACCCTTTTTCCAGGCTTTCCACATATTCTGCCGTCCTCTCTGCCTCCTCCGCTTTAGCCGACTCCTGGATATAGAGTAGATGATTATGCATATCATGGCGGTAACGGCGGGTTTCCTCCTCCTTATCCAACAGGCTCTGATAGTAGGCGGACTGAATCTGTTTTAAATTCCTCTCCGTCTGGGCAGCCTTTTCCAATAACTCGAAAAGCATTTGAACGTATAGAATCAGAACAAGCAGCAGGACAATGGAAAAAAAGGCAACCACCGAAACATAATCCAGATTAATCAGCCTCATTTCTTCTGGAAGATGTTCAAACATAAACTGAATTGCCGCAGCAGAAAAGCCTATACTCAGGCAAATCAGAATTAATACGGTATAGATTACGCCAAAGACCGTTTTCCTGTTTGAAAACCTGGTTCCTATACGATTAAGTATGCAGCCTACAAGAGCTATTACAATCAAAGAGGATATATCATTAGCAATATGGAGGATTTTATCATCCTCTATAAACTTTGCATAAACAATTCTTGTAGTCTCCCCCAGAAAACTGAAAATACAAAATAACCAGATTACCCTGATTACGTTTGTTCTTATTTTTCCCTCTATCATCAACCCTGCTGCCAGCATTGCGACAGTATAGGTAAAAACATAGCTTCCCGGCTCTGTGAAAGAAAACAAAATTGGAAATATTGCCACTGCAGCTCCTCCAGCCGCTGCCGCCCAGGGCCGCTTCATTTCTCCACCCAAAAAATATTTATTCCCCACATAGTATCTAACCAGGTCAATACAATAACTTATCATTAGTACAACAATCCCCATTTTCCCTCCGTTCTGACAAAAGCAATACCCCCCCCGGCCCTACTGCCTGTAATTAAGGTCGTATTCCCGGTAAGCCTGTTCAAATTTCCTCCTGTTTCTTCTGGACACCTGGATTTTCTCCCCTGCTATATGTATCGTCCCCTCATCATAATCTTCAATATGAGCCAGGTTCACCAGAAACTCCCTGTTGGCCTGACAAAAAAGACGACTATCCAACTCATTTACCAGCCTGACTAGGGAGTTCTCTATCCGCAGCCTTCTCCCCTTCACTGCTGCCTCTGCATAGCCGTTATAAGCCTGAATATACAGAATCTGGCTCTCTTCTATTCTATGGGGAATACGATTCTCATACAGTTCCACCATCCTTCTTCCGATAAATCCCTGCAGAGCATGGCCTAAGGCCTCCCACACCTCCTCCTTATCAAAGGGTTTGGTAACGAAACGGGACGCCCCTATATGAAAGCCCTCCTTAAACCGCTCTACCATACTGGTGGCCATAATAATCCGACAGTCACACCCCTGCTCTCGCAGTTTTTTTCCCGTCTCAATTCCGTCTTCTTTCGGCATCTCAATATCCAGAAACAGGATGTCCGGTTTCCGAAAAGCCTCCAACACTTCTGTTCCGCTGTTAAACGTCAGAATTACCGCTTCTATTCCTTCTTTTTCCAAATACTCTTCTGCCATTTCTCTTAACTGCTGTACAGCCATAGGATTATCATCACAAATCCCTATCTCTATTTGCTTCTCCATACCGTCTCCCTCTTTCGTTTCCCCATCCTTTATCTCAATACCCATACACCTCGTAAATTTCCTTCGTATATATCCCCGGCTTTTCATAAACAATCAGGGGTTTTTCCACCGTTATCCTGGATTTTCCACCCCGAACCGCCTGGAGAAGAACCATGTTGGGCTCCTTATCCACATAAGGGTACACCAATCTCATCCGTTTCGGCTCCAGCTTACAGGAGACTAAGAGGCTGATAATCTCTGCCAGCCTGAAAGGGCGGTGTACCAGATAGAAGCTGCCGCCTGGCTTTAAAAGGCAGGACACCTGGGTCACCACATCCTCCAGCGTACAAAGTACCTCATGGCGGGCAATAGCCTTCGGGCCCTCCGGATTCACCAGCCCATGCTGGTGGGTCATATAGGGAGGATTGCAGGTAATTACATCAAAAGAAGAACGCCTGAAAATCTGGTCTGCCTTCTTAATATCTCCGGTAATAATTTCAATTTTATCCTCCAACCCGTTTAAGGCCACACTGCGTCTGGCCATATCCGCACTTTCCTCCTGGATTTCCAGAGCTTTAAATTCCGAAGCCTTCGTTTTTGCTTCCATGAGGATGGGAATAATTC
>JBNMJJ010000058.1:0-9796 GCA_050873745.1 Lachnospiraceae bacterium
GCCGTTAGCCGGGTCCATCTGGTAGGTTTTACGGTCCCCGAAGGCCGGGGCGGAATGGGCCGCATCCCTGAAAGGAGAGTAGTACCCGGAAGCAAACTTGGCGCTGTAGGCCATAATCATCGTCTTTTGAAAACCGCTCCTGTCCAAAGCATTGCGGATATACTCCACCCTTCCGTCCATCATATCGGAAGGGGCAATGACATCCGCTCCGGCCCTTGCCACGCTGACCGCCATTTTTGCCAGGGGCTCCAGGGTTTCGTCATTTAATATTTCATTGCCGCGAATAAGGCCACAATGGCCGTGAGAAGTATATTCACAGAGGCATACATCGGCCATCACCAGTAAATTCGGAGCCTTTTTTTTCATATAACGGATTGCCCGCTGAGTAATGCCTTCCTCATTATAGGCTTCACTGCCTTTTTCATCCTTATGTTTCGGGATGCCAAAAATCAAAACCGCCCTAATTCCTGCTGCCAGTATACGCTCCAGTTCTTCCTCAAACCGGTCAATGGACCACTGGTATATGCCCGGCATGGAATCCACAGGATTTTTGATGCCCTCCCCTTCTATAATGAATACCGGATATACAAGGTCATTTTTCTGAATGCTGTTTTCTCTTACCAGGCTTCGCATTGCTTCATTTATACGCAATCTTCTCATTCTAATCATAGGGACAACCTCACCTTTCCTTCCGCTGTGCCGATCTTTTGAAAAAGTCCTTCTGCATCGGCTGCCACAGCAGCCACACGGGCATTTTCATATCTTTCCAGAAGTTTCCTGACCGTAATCTTTCCGATACAGGCCATTTGGATTTTCTCTGGAAGAGACAGCCCTCTTTCCTGCAGTTCATCAAAAAATGCCGCCACCCCCAAGCCGCTGGCAAACACCAGATAATCCATCTCTTCCAGGAATTGTATATTTTTTGTCATACTTCCCTTTACCTCATAAATCCTTAGCTCCAGAAAATCAACCTTTTCTCTTGCTAATCTATCGGTGAGCTCCCGGCTTGCCTGCACCGCTCCCGGAATCAATACCTTTTCCTTCCCATCTACTATCCGTAGAAATTCTTCTCCCAATGCAGTGGCGGTAGATACCGAGGGAACAAAATCGGCTTTGATTCCGTACTCCCAAAGTTTTGCAGCCGTTCCGCTACCCACTGCCGCAAACTTAATTCCCGCAAGGCTGCGAATATCCATCCCCTGTTCTTTTATTTCCTGAAAAAATAAGGGTACTGCATTTTGACTGGTAAAGAGAATCCAGCCATAACGGTCTAAATGATGAAGTTCCCTTCCCAGCCTTTCAAGCTGCTCTGTGGGCAGGATTTTCATTTCCCCAAGGGTAACCGGCTGCATCCCCATTTTCTCAAAGCCTGCTGCCAGCTTTTCCTCCAAAGGTTTGGTGGCAGTAATGCCCACCCGCTTTTTTTCGGAAGGTGAAGGCAGAAATTCGTAACCTGCGGTTTCTCCAACGACGATGACGGCAGGGGAGGCCAGCCTGCTATCTTTTACCTTTTCTGCTATGGTGCCAAGGGTTCCTCTTGCCACTTTCTGACTGATGGTGGTTCCCTGAGAGATAACGGCTGCCGGTGTGGCTGCTGCTTTTCCTTCGTCCATCAGCTTCTCTGCCAGCTCCTTTAAGTTGGATAAGCCCATTAAAAACACCAGCGTTCCATCCAGCTTTCCCAGCAGTTCATAATCATAATCCGGCGCTCCCGCCGCATCCCGGGTATGACCGGTTATGACATGAAAACTTCTGGCTGCCCCTCTGTGGGTTACCGGAATACCTGCACACTCCGGTACGGCTACCGCCGAGGTCACTCCGGGAATCACTTCATAGGGAATATTATACTGGCGGAGAGCTTCGATTTCCTCTCCTCCCCTGCCAAAAACGAAGGGGTCACCCCCTTTTAATCTGACGACTGTGTCATATTTCTTTGCACAATTTATCAGTATATCGTTGATTTTCGCCTGTGTTTTCCCTTTTTCTCCAAGGTTGCCATGAAAACCTTGTTTCCCTGCTTCTTTCCCAACGTATATTTTCTCACAGCCTGTGGGAGTAACCTCAAGCAGTTCCTCTGCAGCCAGCCGGTCGTATACTACAGCATCACAGCTTTTTAATTTTTCCCATCCTTTTACCGTAATCAACCCCGCATCACCCGGCCCTGCTCCTACCAGGATTACTTTTCCCATATTGCCTGCCTCTTTTCCTTCATTTTCATCCCCCGGTCAGACTATCCGCCAACTGTTTTGCTAAAATAAACCTTTGTGCGGCCGCTGCCCTTCCCTTCCGACGGTATACCTTCCCTTGTACTTCCCAGATAATCTCGATGGCTATCTCTTCCCCTTCCACCTGAGAGAATACCCCTATCGCTTCGTGGCACCCTGCTTCCAAAAGCTGCAAAACCTTTCGCTCCGTCTCCAGCTCAAGCATGGCCTTTCCGTCAGCTATACTTCTAAGCAGCCCCGTAAGCCCGTCATCCATTCGGCTTTCCAGAGCTATAATTCCCTGCCCTCCTGCAGGCACCATTTCCTCCGGAGAAAAACAGCGATAGTCCAAATCTTCCTCCTGCAAAAGCCCCAGACGCTCCAGCCCGGCAAAAGCGAGAACAACGCCGTCACATTCCCCTTCCCGTACTTTCTGTAACCGGGTCGGTACATTTCCCCGAACCAAAACAGACTTCATCTGCGGGTAAATAGCTTTCAACTGAAACTGCCGCCTGGGACTGGCGGTGCCAATGACCAGGCTATCTGCCTGGCTACCTGCCTGGCTACCTGCCTGGCTGCCTGCCAAGCTGCCGGCTGCTCCCTTCCTTGTCACCAATACATCCCTGGCGTCTGCCCTGGGCAATGCTGCGGCTATAGTAAGCCCCTCTGCCAATTCGGCAGGCATATCCTTGGCGCTATGTACCGCCAAATCGATTCTTCCCTCTGTCAGCGCTTCTTCAAATTCGCTGACAAACAGGCCCTTCCCGCCAATAGCCGACAAGGGCCTATCCAGAATTTTATCCCCCCGGGTGCTGAAAATCACCGTCTCTATCGTCCAGTCCGGATATTTCTTCTTAAGCCTCTCTGCCACCATTTCTGTCTGCACCAGAGCCAACCTGCTTCCACGGGTTCCCACTCGAACAACTCTTTTCATTCCTTCCTTTTGCCTTCCTCTACTAATGCCTGCACCAGCTCATGGGGAATTTCTCCCCCGTGGCTGTCTCCATACTCCAACAGCCGGTTAAACAGCTCTTTTCTTTTTTCTGCCGTATTCACATGCTCTAAAATATAATCCCTGTATCCTCCAATGGTTTCAATCATTTCTCCATAGTAATCAGGAATGCCCTTTCTAATCCTGTTTTTTATATAGGCTGCCGCCGCCGGGCTCTGTCCCCCCGTGGATACGGCGACGACCAGTTCCCTATCCTTCAGGATAGCCGGAAAAATAAAGGAACAGGCTTCTTTCCTGTCCACGGCATTTATCAGGATATTCTTCTGTCTGCATAAATCCGACACATAATCATTCAGACCTTCATCATCCGTTGCCGCCACCACAAAGTCCATTCCCTCTATATCCTCTGCCTGAAATTCACGCTTAACCAGATGTATCAGGCCGGATTTTTCCTCTGCCAATGCCTGCAGCGGCGGACAAATCTCCCCTGCAGTAACACAGATATGAACCTGAAACTCTACCAGTATTTTCACCTTATGAAAGGCAATGCTGCCGCCCCCCACTACCAGACATTTTTTCTTTTCGATTTCCACCATAAACGGGAAGTATGCCATTCTACTTCCTCCCTTCTGCCCTTTTCCAAAGCCTGTGTTTTATTACGATAAACGCTCCAACACCTCTAAAAACTGGTCGCTGTCAAGGGTGTCTTTCAACAAATAAATCATTTTCCCGAACCATTGTTCAGAAAAGCTGTCCGTCCTCTGTTCCAAAAAATTTCTCAGATATAGCTTCTTTAAAACCTCCTCCAGACACTCCTGCAAAACGTTCTCCACCTTTTCCTTCTCACTTAGCTTAAGGTTACTGTTTTCTTTGGAAAGGGTTTTAAAATAATCAATATCCAATAGAGTGATATTTTCTTCCCCGTCAAGCTCTCTGTCAATATCGAAGGGGACAGCCAAATCAATCATCAGACAGGGCTTTCCCCTGTCCGCCCGGTATAGAAATTCTTCCTTCGTCAGTGTATAGTGGGGACTGTCAGTAGCGCTCACAATGGCCGCCACTCTGGCCACTGCATCATAGCGTTTGGAGAAATCCAGCCACTCTATCTTGTCCTTCTCCTGCAAAAATGTCCCCTCTAAACTTCTGTGCCTCCTGCTCGTTCCAATAACCGAAATGCCCTTTGCCAGCAAATCCTTTGCTACAATCGAACCTATCTTACCTGTAGCGCCTATCACCAATACGCTTTCTGCCATTCCTTCAGGCAAAGTCTTCAAAAAATCACTGACTGTATTGGCCGTCAGCGTTCCAATAGAGACCGGCGTTCTGGAAATTCTGGTAGTCGATTTGGAACGCTTTGCACAGTGAAAAGCCTCCTGGAAAATGATGTTCAATTCGCCCGTTGTATAGCCTCTTTTATCGGCAAAAAGATAGGCTTCTTTCACCTGATGGAGAATCTCGTCCTCGCCTAATATCATGGAATCCAATCCGCAAACCACCCTGAACAGATGCCTGACTGCCTTTTTCCCCTGATAATACAAACAGTATTTCCTGACCTGCTCCTTTGCTATCCCTTTAAAGGAATGCAGCAGCTCCTCCACCTGCCGGGCTCCTTCCCCTGTAAAATATATCTCACTGCGGTTACAGGTAGATACAATGACTCCGCCGGATATTTTTCTTTTCCCAATCAGTTCCGATAAAAAACACTCCTGTTCCTCCTTTGAAAAGGCAAACTGCTGTCTGATTTGCAATGGAGTTTTTTTATAGCTTACACTGATGCAAAACATTCCCTTCTCCTTTTGTTTATCCTTACCATCCTCCGGCGGCTCCATCCTCCAAAGGGTGCCTGTCCATTATGCCGTATATTTTTCAATCAAAGCATTAAGCGTCCCCTGATTTTCACCGACCCACTTTTCATAGGTAGTGTTTTTGGCCGAAATCATCTTACCCAGCTCTACCAAAAACAAGGGAATCTCTTCCGCCGCAATGGCCTTCCCGGTCTCGGCCAGAACTTCCCTGCCCTGCCATGAACAGCCGCCCACAAAAACAGCAAAGGCAGGCTTAGGTCCATCCGGCGTCTGCTTCATTGCGCCCCGAAAGCCGATTCCGGCAATCTGGTGCGTGCCGCAGGAGGAGGGGCAGCCGGAAATATGAATTTTAGGCAAAACACCGTCCGCAAAGTTCTCTTTTTGCACCGCTTCCACACAGGCCTTCAGCAGTCCCTGAGAATTGCCTATACCCACCTGGCAGATGGTGCCGCCGACGCAGGCAACCGAAGTCTCAAATACCGTATTTGCTCCGTCCCGGGTCAGCTCAAGCACCTGCTCAGCTTCTTTGGCATTGCAGTTAATCACATAAAGTCCCTCTTGGGGGGTAATCCGAATTTCTACCTCCTGCATATCTTTAATCAGATTATACAGCTCTTTTGCCCTTTCCGGCGTAAAATCACCGCCTATGGGCTGGTAATAAACGGCATATAAGCCCTCCTGCTTCTGTGGGATGATGCGCTTGTTGGACGCAGCAATTCCTGTTCCCGATTTGGAAATCTCCCTCCCGGTTACCTCAATATCCAAATTCTCAGTGTTGAATACTTCCTCTAATTTCTCCTGATAAGCCCTGATAAAGCCCTCTGTACCAAGAGTATCCTGTATATACCGGGTTCTTGCCCGGGCACGGTTCTCATAATTTCCATAGGCCACAAAGGTGTTCACCATAGCTTTAACATAATAAAGAACCTTACTGGGCAGGATTCCTTTGGCTACACATGCTCCCAGCTTCGGATTATTACCCAGTCCGCCTGCCCCATAGACATCAAAGGTTCCTTCCGGGGTCGCTACAAAGCCCAGGTCACGGAAGGTGGAATGGGTCTGATTCTCTGGAGAATTGGAAAAAGAAACCTTAAGTTTACGCGGGAATTTCACTGCTTTGATAAATCCCATGAGATACTCCCCTGCCGCCTGTGCATAGGGCAGTACGTCAAAATATTCTTCTTTCTGTACCCCGGAAAGAGCAGAAGCCATGACATTACGGGGAAAATCACCGCCGCCGCCACGGGAAATCATACCTGCCTTCCAGGCGTCTTCCATTATATCGCACAGGTCTTTCGCTTCTAAACGGTGAAGCTGAATAGATTGACAGGTGGTCAGCTTCATTTTTGAAATGTGATACCGTTCACATGCTTCTACGATAAATTTGAGTCGTTCTTTCGTCAGTTGTCCCCCTGCCATACGAAGCCGCAGCATATGCGAAGCGCCGCCTCTTTCTGCATAGCTTCCAAAACCTCCGGAAAAGCTTTTATATTCCGGTACGCTGATTTCCTTATGATGAAATTTCATCGTTTTTTCTCTGAACTCCTCCAAATCGGGAAGAAATTCCTTTAAATAATCATTGGTCAAAATATGGCCTCCTTTACCTTTTATTGTTGTTTTCTTTATTGTTTACAATGGCTATTGATTACATTCTGTCTCTGGATATATTTGCCTGACAAAAAAAGAGGTTGGTCTGCTTCCCCTAAAAAAACAAATCCTCCTCTTCTCACTTTGCTTATTTACGTTATATGACATAATTATCTGCACTGGCTTCACTGTCTAACAAATCCTGTATCGTAATATTCTCAAGATAGTCGTCAACCAGTGCCTGTAAATCCTCCCACAGCTTCAAAGGCTTGCCAGCTTCACTTCCACGTTGATTTGTGCTTTGCTCCAAAATAGAGACCCCTTCCGTCACCTTCAGTATGCTTGCAACACTATACTCCCGGGGCCTTTTGGTCAGCTTATAACCTCCGCCTTTTCCTCTGAGGGCAGTCAATAACTCATTCCTGACCAGCATCGATACGATTACTTCCAGATACTTTCCTGATATTCCCTGACGTTTGGCAATATCCGCTAAAGAAATATATTCTCCGGTATTATGCTCCGCTAAATCCAGCATTACCTGAACCGCATAACGTCCTTTTGTAGAAATCTTCATGCCTGTATCCCTCCATGTGTCCTATATTACCACGGGACAGATATGCTTTTCAAGATTTGTTTTCCCTATAAATAATGCCGGGAATCTTTTTCGCTGCTTAAAACTTTTCCATAAAAGGCCAAATCTCCCCAGGAACCAACACATCTGTGTCTGGAACTCTGGGGAGAAATTTCACCTTAAATTTTCTTTATACAATGCCCATCATGCCGAGGATTACCACTACTACGGTTGCAATACAGGGAATAACTACCGTAACCATACCAATATCCGCATAGGATTTTTTATGGTTCATTCCCGTAACTGCCAACAGGGTAATAACGGCTCCGCAGTGTGGCAGAGAGTCCAGACCGCCGGAGGCTATGGATGCAATCCTGTGATATGCTCCTGGATTAATGTTCAGTACGGAAGCTAACTGCATATACTGTTCTCCCAGCGCTTCCAGAGCGATTCCCATTCCTCCCGAGGAAGAGCCTGTGGCTCCTGCCAGCAGGGTTACGGAAAGAGCCAGGGAAATCAACGGACTTGCCTGAATGCCCAGCACCATCTCGGTAAGAACGGCAAAGCCGGGAACCGCCTTCACCACTGAGCCGAAGCCCACCACCGCTGAGGTATTCATAATAGCGGAAACGGAACCACCCGCACCATCGTTAATCGCCTTAAGAATCTCTTGCAGCTTTCCGAAATTCAGAACCGCAGAAAGGCCGATACCGCAAAGCAGGGCGATAATAATGGAGTAGGTAGACTTCATATCCGCCGGAAAGTCTACAAGCAAGGGCAAAAGGTTCAGCACCAGAACTACTACCACCAGCGGCAGCAGGGCCACAAAAGGATTAGGCTCCTCTTCCTGTGAAGCTTCCTTTAACTCCGCAGGCTCATCGAAATACTCTCCTGCGGCAACCAGCTTCTTCGCACGATAGCTTAACCAAAGCGCTCCTCCTACCATCATAATCAAACCGCCTACAATACCCAGGATAGGGCCTGACATGGCGTTGGTTCCAAAATATCTGGTAGGGATAATGTTATTCAACTGGGGATTTCCGGGTAAAGCCGTCATGGAGAAGGTAAAAGCTCCGCAGGCAATACAGCCGGGAATCAATCTTCTGGGCAGGTTCGCCTCCCTGAACAGGGAAATGGCAATGGGGTAGATGGCAAATACCACTACAAACAGGGAAATGCCTCCATACACCAGAAGTCCACAACTAATTATTACTGCCCAAATCGCCCGTTCAGCGCCAATCAGGCTGGACAGCTTTCTTGCGATGGAATGGGCCGAACCGGTCACTTCCATAATTTTTCCAAACATGGCTCCCAGCATGAACATGGGAAACCAGGATAACACAAAGCCTACCAGACCGCTCATATAGGTGTTTGTGTAGGCCGGAAGAAGTTCCAGACCTCCGAAGATGGCCACCACCAGGGCTGCCACAGGACCCACCCACATCATGGACTGTCCCTTATAGGCCAGAATTATCAAAATTGCAAGGCCCAATATCATTCCAAAAATACCAATCATTCTTTACTCTCCTTTCAACCCCATAATGGCGTCTTCAAAAATTTCCGCATCCATTTCCCGCAGATTCTCGGAAATAACCGGTTTAAATTCCATCTTATCCAGAATATGCTTCTGTAAATCCACTCCGGGGGCAATCTCTATCAGCTCAAAGCCTTTTTCGGTCAGTTCAAAGACAGCCCGCTCCGTAACATAGAGAACCTTCTGCCCCGTCTCTCTGGCATAATCCCCGCTGAAGGTAACCTGTTCTACTTTAGAGATAAATTTACAGAACTTTCCATCCTCTATAATGTTCAGCTTTTTGTCCTTCACTTCGATAACCGATTTTCCTGCGGTAAAGGTTCCGCAGAATACGACGTGCCTGGTGTTCTGGGAAATATTGACGAAGCCTCCGCAGCCCACCATACGGCCGTTGAACTTGCTTACATTGATATTTCCTGAGCCATCCGCCTGGGCCAGTCCCAGATAGGTAATATCCAGTCCGCCGCCGTCATAGTAGTCAAACAGGTTAGGCTGGCCAATCAAAACCTCCACATTGGCTGCTCCGCCCAGAAGATGTCCGCTGCCCGGGATTCCTCCGATGGCTCCGGCTTCGATGGTCATGGTCAATCGGTCTGCAATGCCTTCCTCTAAAGCGATGGCCGCAACTCCCTCCGGAACGCCGATACCCAGGTTGATGGTGGTATCCAGGGAAAGCTCCTTGGCGCAACGCTTGGCAATAATCTTTCTGGGGCCCATTTCCATAGGCGGAAGGCTGCTCACCGGAACCTTTACCTCTCCGGTATAGGCAGGGTCATACGCCAACTGGCAGGTCATCTTATGGTTTTCGGCCTTTGCCTGCACCAGGCAGTCAACCATGATTCCGGGAATATAAATTTCCTGAGGATGCAGGGTGCCTGTCTGAGCCACTTCCTTTACCTGTCCGATAACGATTCCACCCGAATTTTTAGCCGCTTCTGCAATATGTAAGGTTTCCAGCAGCACTCCTTCTTTGGTAACCGTTATGTTGCCGCTTTCATCTCCCACGGTTCCTCTGATAATGCCCACATTCACCGGAATGGAGGGATAGAACAGAAAATCTTCCCCATGAAGCTGGATTACCTCTACAAAGCTGTCGTCTTTGGCGGCTTCGTTCATTCGTCCCCCTTCCAGTCTGGGGTCCGC
>JBNMJJ010000059.1:0-9757 GCA_050873745.1 Lachnospiraceae bacterium
TAATATTATACACTAAGTTGGAGTTTTGGAATAGTTAATTTTCATATTTCTTCTGTTGCCTACATACAAATTTTTAAAATTCCAAAACACCTCTTGACATTTCCGGGCATAAGATTATAATAAATCTAACTTCAACAATTTGTTGACACGTTAATTGAATAAAGTAAAACCGTTGAAGCGGAGATAAAAATAAACAGGGCGCTTACAGAGAGTTGGGATTGCTGAGAACCGACAGAATGCTATTTATTAAATGGACCGCTGAGGGCATGGTCAAAGGAACCTGAATGGGTTCTGAGTATTCCATGACGTGAGGGCATACGTCAGTTGCCGGGAATATGTTAGTATTCTGCTGAGAGTGTGGTTTCCACGAATCAAGGTGGCACCGCGGTATTTTTGTATATTACCGTCCTTGACAATAGTTTATGCTGTTGTCAGGGACTTTTTTATTGCATGGGAAACTTTCCCTGTCCTGCATCACAAAAAGCCCTCTCCAAAGCAGAGCCGAAAAATGGAGGTAAACATGATTACATTAGAACAGGCCAGAGAATTAGGCAGGGGATACCGGGTGGTTCCCGTCAGTGATGAAATGATGGCAGACGTAAAAACACCCATCCAGGTATTGAAAATTTTAAAAGGGGTAAGTTCCCATGTGTATCTGCTGGAAAGCGTGGAGGAACAGAAGCAGTGGGGAAGATACACCTTCCTGGGTTTTGAACCGACTTTGGAAATCACTGCCGAGGATGGCAGGGTAGCTGTCCGCAGAAAAAAAGCAGATTATCCTTTGGAAAAAGAAGAGGAAATCTACGAAAGAAGCCACCCTCAGAAGATAATCACAAAAATTCTGGAGGAGTACAAAAGCCCCAGAGTAGAGGGGCTTCCTCCCTTTACCGGCGGTCTGGTGGGGTATTTTTCCTACGATTATGTAAAATACAGCGAACCGGGATTAAAGCTGGATGCCAGGGATGAAGAAGGCTTTAAGGACGTAGACCTGATGCTCTTTGATAAAGTCATAGCCTACGATAATCTTCGTCAGAAAATTATTATCATGGTGAATGCAGGGACGGATAAGCTGGAAAAAGAGTATGCAGCCGCCGTGGCCGAAATCCAACGGATAAAAAAACTGATTCTGGAAGGAAAACCAAAGCAGGAGCCGGAGGGCCGCTTAACCTCTCCCATTAGAAGCCTGTTTGAAGAAAAAGAGTATTGCCGTATGGTGGAAAAAGCAAAGAATTATATCAAAGAAGGGGATATTTTTCAGGTGGTTCTTTCCAATCGGCTGGAGGCGGATTTTGAAGGAAGCCTGTTAAATACCTATCGGATGCTTCGCACCATGAATCCCTCCCCTTATATGTTTTATTTCA
Organism: Lachnospiraceae bacterium; assembly: GCA_050873745.1. Classification (GTDB taxonomy): domain Bacteria; phylum Bacillota; class Clostridia; order Lachnospirales; family Lachnospiraceae; genus SFDP01. The sequence goes on from JBNMJJ010000059.1 coordinate 1,362, forward strand.
GTTCCAATGATATGGAGGTGGCGGGAGCGTCACCGGAAACTTTGGTAAAGCTTCAGGAGGGAGTGCTTCATACCTTTCCCCTGGCAGGAACCAGGCCCAGAGGAAGGGATGAAAAAGAGGATAAGGCCCTGGAGGAGGAGCTGATGAGGGACGAGAAGGAGCTGGCGGAACACAATATGCTGGTGGATTTAGGCAGAAACGATTTGGGGAAAATCAGCCGTTTTGGAACCGTAGCTGTGGAAAACTATCTTTCTATTCAGCGATATTCCCACGTTATGCACATCGGCTCCACCGTCAGCGGCAGAATCAGAGAGGATAAAAAGGCGCTGGATGCCATTGCTGCGGTTCTTCCTGCCGGAACCCTTTCGGGAGCGCCCAAGTTCAGAGCTATGGAAATCATCAATGAGCTGGAAAATAATAAAAGGGGAATTTACGGCGGAGCCATCGGCTATCTGGATTTTACCGGAAATATGGACGTCTGTATTGCCATCCGCATTGCCTATAAAAAAAACGGTAAGGTTTTTATCCGGTCCGGGGCCGGAATCGTAGCCGACAGCATTCCCGAAAAGGAGTATCAGGAGTGCATCAATAAGGCGAAAGCCGTTGTCAAAGCATTGGAAAAGAGTGAGGAAAAAAATGATTCTGTTAATTGATAATTACGACAGCTTTTCCTACAACTTGTATCAGTTGGTGGGAGAGCTTGAGCCGGACATCCGGGTAATCCGAAACGATGAAATGACCATAGAAGAGATAGAAAAACTGCAGCCGGAAAGGATTATTCTCTCCCCCGGGCCGGGAAGGCCGTCGCAGGCCGGTATCTGTCGGCAGGCAGTAAAAGAACTGGGCCCCAAAATTCCCATTCTGGGGGTCTGCCTGGGTCATCAGGCTATCTGTGAAGCCTATGGAGGCAGAATCACCTATGCCAGAGAGCTGATGCACGGAAAACAGTCCTCCATAAAGCTGATGCCGGGCAGTAAATTATTTGCCGGGCTGGGAAAAGAAACCAGAGTTGCCAGATACCATTCTCTGGCAGCCGAAGCAAGTACTCTTCCCCCGAGCCTTAAGGTAACTGCCCTGACCGAAGACGGAGAAGTGATGGGGGTGGAGCATGTAAGCCATCCCGTATATGGAGTGCAGTTTCATCCGGAATCCATTCTGACACCTGAGGGAAAAAGGATGCTGGAAAATTTTATAACAGCAGACAGGAAGAATAGAGCGGATTAGGAAAAAAATAAGAAAAGGAGCCTGAATCATGATTAAAGAAGCAATCGCAAAGGCAGTGAATAAAGAAGATTTATCCGAGGAAATGATGACAGAGGTTATGAACGAGATTATGGAAGGAAAGGCCACAGACGCACAGAAAGCCTCCTTTCTTACGGCAATGAATATGAAAGGGGAGACGATTGAGGAGATTACCTCCGCCGCCAGAGTGATGCGGAATCATTGTGAACGTTTTCTCAATGATATGGATGTGCTGGAAATCGTAGGAACAGGAGGGGACGGTTCCAATACCATTAATATCTCCACTCTGGCCTCCATTGTAGTTTCCTCCCTGGGAATCCCCGTAGCAAAGCACGGCAACCGGGCGGCCTCCAGCAAATGCGGAACAGCCGACTGTCTGGAGGCTTTAGGGGTAAAAATCGATTTGGAGCCGGAGGAAAGCGCAGAAATTCTCAGGGAATTGAATATCTGTTTTCTTTTCGCCCAGAAATATCACACAGCCATGCGGTTTGTGGGCGGAGTGAGAAAAGAAATGGGGGTAAGAACTCTTTTTAACTGCCTTGGGCCACTGGCTAATCCGGCCGGTGCAAGCATGCAGCTTCTGGGCGTTTACGGAAGAGATTTGGTGGAACCTCTGGCAAAGGTGCTGGTGAATCTGGGAGTAAAGCGGGCTATGGTGGTTTACGGGGAGGACGGCATGGATGAAATTTCTCTAAGCGCTCCCACCTTCGTCTGTGAAGCCCTTGACGGAGAGTTTAAAACCTATACCATTGTGCCGGAAGACTACGGCTTTACCCGGTGTAAAAAAGAAGAACTGTCAGGAGGAAGTCCCAAGGAAAATGCAGCGGCAGTCAGGGCTGTTTTACAGGGAGAACAGGGGCCGAAAACGGATGCCGTACTGATAAATGCAGGAGCGGCCCTTCATATTGCCACAGGCTGTTCCATTAAAGAAGGTATCGAGCGGGCCAGGGAGGCGATTACTTCCGGAAAGGCCCTGGAGCAGTTGGAAAAATTTGTTGCTAGAAGCAGGAGGTAGTGTGAAGAGAACTTCTAGAGGCTCATGCCCAAAGGGCATGCGCAAGAAGTTCTAGCTTCACACCGAAGAATGCCTGAAGAACGGCATTCTTCATCCGGATTTGAGATGCCGCAAAGCGGCATTATGGAGGTAAGGGTGAACATTTTACAGGAAATTGCTGCTAAAAGGCAGATAGACACAGAAAAAAGAAAAGAGCATATCAGTTTGGAAACCATAAGGGAGCAGGCTCTGCGGCTGGCAGGGGAAGAAAAGGAAGGAAAAGGAGAATTTTCTTTTCCCTTTGAAAAAAGTCTGTCCGGGCCGGGAATGCACTTTATTTGTGAGGTGAAAAAAGCCTCACCTTCAAAGGGAATCATTGCGGAAGAATTTCCCTATCTGGAAATTGCCGGGAAGTATGAAAGGGCAGGGGCCTCAGCCATTTCGGTATTGACGGAACCGGAGTATTTTCTGGGAAAAGACGAGTATCTGCAAAAGATTGCAAAAGAGGTAGCCGTCCCTGTGCTCAGGAAGGATTTTACGGTAGATGCTTACCAGATTTATGAGGCAAAGGTTTTGGGAGCATCGGCGGTGCTGTTAATCTGCACTTTGCTGCCCCAGGCCCGTTTACAGGAATTTCTTAAGCTGGCCCACAGCCTGGGACTGTCGGCCCTGGTGGAAACCCATGATGAAGAAGAGGTGAAGCGGGCTCTGGAGGCAGGAGCGAGAGTGGTAGGGGTAAATAACCGGGATTTAAAGACCTTTCAGGTGGATATTCAGACCAGCCTTCGCTTAAGAGAAAAGGTTCCGGCAGAATTGATTTTTGTTTCCGAAAGCGGCATCCGAAACAGAAAGGACATTCAGGCTTTGGAGGATAAAGGAGTGAACGCCGTCCTTATCGGAGAAACTTTGATGAAGAGCCCGGATAAAAAGAAGCAGCTTCATGAGCTTAAGGGAGGCGGGTATGCCTAAGTTGAAAATCTGCGGACTGAAAAGCCCCCGGGATATACAGTATGTGAATCAGTATTCACCGGACTTTATCGGCTTCGTTTTTGCCAAAAGCCCCCGGCAGGTTACTCTGCAAGAAGCCAAAGAGCTTCGCCGTAGGCTGAATCCCGGAATCGTTCCCGTAGGGGTCTTCGTCAATGAAAAGACGGAGAAGATAGTAGAGCTGGTAAGGGAGGGAACCATTGAGATGGTTCAGCTTCATGGGGATGAACCTATAGAGTACCTTTGGCAGCTTAAGGAAAAGTTTGAGGAAATAAACCGAAAAGAGGGAAGCAGCCTCTATCCTAAGATAATCAAGGCGGTACGGGCGGCCTCCCAGCAGGCAGTGGAAGAGGCTTTTGCCTATCCGGCAGACTTTCTTCTTTTTGACACTTATGTCAGGGGACAGTATGGAGGAAGCGGAGAATGCTTTAACTGGCAGCTTTTGGAGGGAGTAGAGAGGCCCTTCTTTCTGGCAGGGGGACTGAATACCGAAAATATTGCCCGGGCGGCCTGCAAGGTAAAGCCCTTCTGCCTGGACGTCAGCAGCGGAGCAGAAACGGAAGGAAAAAAGGACGGGGAAAAAATCCGCCGCCTGGTGGAAACCATAGTTTCCATGAAAAAAGCAGAATAAGGAGAAGAATATGGCAAAAGGAAGATACGGGAAGCACGGAGGGCAGTACATTCCGGAAACCCTGATGAATGAGGTAAATAAGCTGGAAGAGGCTTATGAATTTTACAAAAAGGACCGGGAATTTAATGAGGAGCTGAATACTTTGTTAAAGGAATACGCAGGAAGGCCCTCCCGGCTGTATTATGCCCAGAAGATGACAAAGGATTTGGGAGGAGCCAAAATCTACTTTAAGCGGGAGGATTTGAACCATACCGGCTCCCACAAAATCAACAATGTTTTAGGCCAGGCGCTGTTAGCAAAAAAGATGGGAAAGACCAGAGTGATTGCGGAGACGGGAGCGGGCCAGCACGGTGTGGCAACGGCTACGGCTGCGGCTCTTCTGGGATTGGAATGTGAAATTTTTATGGGAAAAGAGGACACTGTGCGACAGGCTCTGAACGTGTACCGGATGGAGCTTTTGGGGGCCAGAGTGTATCCCGTGGAAACCGGAACCCAGACCCTGAAGGATGCAGTAAATGAGTGTATGCGTGAGTGGACCAGAAGAGTGGAGGACACCATGTATGTACTGGGTTCTGTGATGGGGCCCCATCCTTTTCCCATGATTGTCCGGGATTTTCAGAGCGTAATCAGTAAAGAGGCAAAGGAGCAGATTCTGGAAAAAGAAGGAAGGCTGCCTGACGTTGTAATGGCCTGTGTAGGAGGCGGCAGCAATGCTATGGGCATGTTCTATGAGTTTATTCCCCATAAGGAGGTTCGGCTGATTGGCTGTGAGGCAGCAGGCCGGGGAATAAATACCAAAGAAACAGCAGCCACCATTGCCACCGGTACGGAGGGAATTTTTCACGGAATGAAATCCTATTTCTGTCAGGATGAGTATGGGCAGATTGCTCCTGTATACTCTATTTCCGCAGGTCTGGATTATCCCGGCATTGGACCGGAGCACGCCAATCTTTTTGACACGAAAAGGGCGGAATATGTGGCCATTACGGATGAAGAAGCAGTAGAAGCCTTTGAATATATTGCCCGCACAGAAGGGATTATTGCGGCCATTGAAAGCTCCCATGCGGTGGCTCAGGTAAGAAAGCTGGCCCCCACAATGAGAAAGGAGCAGATTATCATCTGCTGTTTGTCCGGCAGAGGAGACAAGGATGTGGCGGCAATCGCCAGATATAGAGGAGTGGATTTGCATGAGTAGAATCAGTGAAGTATTTCGGAATAAAAAAGCATTTATCGGATTTTTAACCGCAGGAGACCCCAGTCTGGAAAAAACAGAGGAGTTTATTATCGCTATGGAGAAGGCAGGAGCGGACCTGATTGAGATAGGCATTCCTTTTTCCGACCCCATAGCTGAGGGCCCGGTAATTCAGGATGCCAATATAAGGGCCCTGTCCGCCCCCGGGGGCTGTACTACGGAGCAGGTTTTTGATATGGTAGAAAGGGTCAGCAGGAAAGTATCTGTGCCTCTGGTCTTTTTAACCTATTTAAATCCTGTCTTTAAGTATGGCTACCAGGCCTTTTGCAGACGCTGCCAGGAGGCAGGAATCAGTGGATTGATTATTCCGGATTTACCTCTGGAAGAACAGGGGGAGCTGGAGCCGGCAGCTCATGAATCGGGGATAGAATTGATTTCCCTTATTGCCCCCACCAGTCTGGAAAGGACGGAGTGCATTGTCCGAGGGGCCAAAGGCTATATTTATCTGGTATCCTCTATGGGAGTGACCGGAGTGAGACAGGAAATTACCACCGATTTAGAGGAAATCATCGGGCATATCCGAAGGGTGACCGATACCCCTGTGGCCATTGGTTTTGGCATCAGCACGCCCCAGCAGGCATATCAGTACGGAAAAATGGCGGACGGAGTCATAGTGGGCAGCGCCATTGTAAAAATCATCGCCCAGTACAAAGAACAGGCGGCGGAGCACATTGCCAGGTATGTGGAAACGATGGTGGAGGGATGCCAAAAGGCAGCAGAGGGAGAGTAGAGCTTAGACGGAGCACGGCGCATTGACAAGGGGCCAGTCCTTAGCTATAATTTATCTTGCCTTGCAGGAAGCAGGCCCGGGGAAGCAGAAGCATCCGCCATTTTGGGCATATAGAAGTTTTTGTATTATTTCTATCCCAAAAAGTTATTTTTTCATGGAAAAAACTTGCCTTGAAAAGGCAGAGTAGGGCATAGAGATATTTTTTCGCTTTTTCTGCCCTTCCGAAACGAAAAAAGAGGGCAAAGGAAGGGAAATTTTTCTTCTATGCCCAGTGGATTTGAAACAGTAACCATAAAACCTGAAAATGACAGGTAAATGGGCACAGAGAGCAGATTTTTCCCTCTATGCCCATCTATATCATGATAACAGAAATCATTATACCAGGAAGGTATATTTCTTTCTCCAGGAAAGAGGTATGGCTTCCTTTTTTGTGGGTACATTTGACACCGGGCCTTATTTCTTCTATCATGTTTATGGTTGTGATGAATTTTCGCAGCGCTATTGTGGCAGAGGCTACCCTGAGCTTTATGGGAATGGGCTTTCCGGCCCAAATCATTACCTGGGGTAGTATGCTGTCTTTGGCGGAGGATGCTTTTTTATCGGGGGCCTGGTGGATGATTCTGATTCCCGGCGGCTTTATGATAACTACCCTTTTTTGCATAACCAGTATGGGAGAATATATACGAAAAAACGTGAATCGAAAAGGAAGGAATTTGTGATACCTTAGAAGGAGGAAAAATGGAACAAAATATGTCTTTGGCGGCTTTTTTTCACAGAAATAACCGGGTTGCCCTGGCTTTTTCCGGGGGAGTGGACTCCTCTTATCTATTATATGAAGCAATCCGGCAGGGAGCGGAGGTTCAGCCCTACTATGTGAAGTCGGCTTTTCAGCCGGAATTTGAATATCAGGATGCACTCAGGCTGGGGGCCAAGCTGGGGGTGGAGATTAAGGTTATCCATGTGGATGTGCTGGCCCAGAAAGAGGTTACGGCCAATCCCTCCAACCGCTGTTATTTCTGTAAAAACTGTATTTTTTCCACTATTCTCAAAGCGGCAGCAGAGGATGGCTATGGGGTGATAATGGATGGAACCAATGCTTCCGATGATGCTGCGGACCGGCCCGGAATGCAGGCTTTACAGGAGATGAAGGTGCGTTCCCCTTTAAGAGAATGCGGATTGACCAAGGAGGAAATCCGGCGGCGGTCCAAAGAAGCGGGATTATTTACCTGGGATAAACCGGCCTATGCCTGCCTGGCGACCAGAATCCCTGCAGGGGAGGAAATTACCGCCCAAAAGCTGGAGGCTACTGAGCGGGCAGAGAGCTTCCTCTTTTCCCAGGGCTTTTTGGATTTTCGGGTACGGTATTTAAAGGGTTTTGCCAGAATCCAGGTTCCCCCGGGGCAGCTTTCTTTGCTGATGGAAAAAAGGCAGCTTATTCTGGACACATTGAAAAGGGATTACTGTGGCGTAGTATTGGATTTGGAAACCCGTCAGGCTTAAGGGCAGAGGGAGTTGAGATGCCCTAGTGCGGCATCATGGAGGAGAGGATGAACAGTGAAATAAGAGGGATATTGGAAGGGCTGCAGCAGGGGAGACTTTCCATAGAGGAGGCAGCCCTCAGGTTAAAGATGAAGCCCTTTGAAGATATTGGTTATGCCAGAGTGGATTTGCACCGTAAACTGCGCCAGGGAGCGGCGGAAGTCATATACGGAGCAGGGAAAAGGCCGGAACAGATTAAGGGTATTCTGGAGGCAATGGTAAAAAACGGGGAGCAGCGGATATTGATTACCCGCCTTTCGCCGGAGGGAGCCGAGGCGCTGGAAAAGACGGAGAATTTTACCTATTACCCGGAAGCCAAAGTGGGAATCGTGGGAGATTTTCCGCAGCCGGACGGATGGGGAACGATTGTGGTTGCCACGGGAGGAACCAGTGATATTCCGGTGGCGGAAGAGGCGGCACTGACTGCTGAAATTCTGGGCAACCGGGTGATTCGTCTGTATGATGTGGGGGTGGCGGGCCTGCATCGGACTCTGGCCCATATGGAAGAGATTATGAGCGCAGCGGTGATTATTGCCATCGCCGGAATGGAGGGAGCTTTGGCCAGCGTAATTGGCGGGCTGGCAGACTGCCCTGTCATTGCGGTACCTACGAGCATCGGTTATGGGGCTTCTTTTCAGGGACTGTCAGCACTTTTATCCATGCTGAATTCCTGCGCCAGCGGGATCAGCGTGGTCAATATTGACAATGGATTTGGGGCCGGATATCTGGCCAGTATGATCAATCATCTCAGGGGATAACCCGGAAAAAGGAGGAAAAATATGAAGACGATCTATCTTGATTGCAGTATGGGAGCAGCAGGAGATATGCTGATGGCAGCTCTTTATGAAATATGCCCGGACAAAGAGGGCTTCCTGAAAAAAATGAATGAGCTGGGCCTTAAAAATGTCCGTGTTGAGGCAGAGCCCGCAGTTAAATGCGGGATCACGGGAACCCACATGGCCGTGACTGTAGACGGAGAGGAAGAAGAAAGCCACGATGTCCATGACCACGAGCATGATCA
>JBNMJJ010000060.1:0-9726 GCA_050873745.1 Lachnospiraceae bacterium
ATGAAGACCGTATCCATAAAATACTATTTGAATAGGAGGGATTACTTTGGACACATTAACTCTATCACGGCTCCAGTTTGGTGTAACCACCATCTACCACTTCCTTTTCGTCCCCTTGACAATCGGTCTGTCATTTCTGGTGGCGATTCTGGAAACGAAGTATGTAAAAACAGGTGATGAACGTTACAAACAGATGACGAAATTCTGGGGAAAGCTCTTTTTAATCAACTTTTCCATGGGTGTCGTTACCGGTATCGTTCAGGAGTTCCAGTTCGGCATGAACTGGTCGGGATACTCCCGCTTCGTGGGTGATATTTTCGGTGCGCCTCTGGCTATCGAGGCCCTGGTGGCTTTCTTTCTTGAATCCACCTTCCTGGGGGTTTGGATTTTCGGCTGGGAAAAGATTTCCAAAAAGCTGCATTTAGCTTCTATCTGGCTGGCTTCCATTGCTGCTTCCCTGTCCGCTTTCTGGATTCTTCTGGCTAACTCCTTTATGCAGAATCCGGTAGGCTACACCATAAATAATGGGCGTGCCGAAATGACCGACTTCGGCGCTTTACTTACCAACGGCCATCTCTGGTGGCAGTATCCTCATGTACTTACTTCCGCTCTTACTACAGCAGGATTTTTTATGGTAGGAATTTCCGCTATGAATATTCTCAGAAAAAATAATAAGGGATTCTTTGAAAAATCCTTCCGCTTCGGCGCTGTAGCAGCCCTAGTGGGCGCCGTTTTGGTTATTGCCTTCGGCCACGAGCAGACCCGCTCTGTAGCTGAAGAACAGCCCATGAAGATTGCTGCGGCAGAGGCTCTCTGGGAGACCGAGGCTCCTGCATCCTTTTCCTTCGTTGCCAACATCGACCAGGAAAACCGTACCAACAAGGGTGCATTGTCTATTCCCGGCGGCTTAAGTTTCCTGCTTTACTATAATTTCAGCGGTGAAGTACAGGGAATCAACGACATTCAGGCTAACCTGGAGGCGGAACACGGCCCGGGCAACTATATTCCCCCCGTTGCCGTTATCTTCTACTCTTTCCGTATCATGGTGGCTGCAGGCGGTTTAATGCTGATTCTGGGAATCGCTGCTATCGTTCTCATGAAAAAGAAAAAACCTCTGTCCGATTACCGAAAATGGATGACGGCCTTCTCCTTTGCCCTGTTCCTTCCCTACCTGGCTAACGCTGCGGGATGGATTATGGCTGAAATGGGCCGTTTCCCCTGGGTAGTTTACGGACTGCAGACCATGGAGGACGGTGTTTCCGTTGTCACGGACCCCGTTTCTTTACTGATTTCACTGATAGGCTTCATTGTTGTCTATACCGTACTGGCAGTGGCTGACGTTTACCTGATTAAACGCCACGGCATCAAGAATCCTGAGACAGAGCAGGAACTTATTTCTTCTACTAAAGGAAAGGAGGCATCACTGTGGACTTAAATACTTTATGGTTTATACTGATTATCGTTTTATTCAGCGGCTTCTTCGTTCTGGAAGGCTTTGATTACGGCGTTGGCGCCTTACTTCCTTTTATTGCCAAAACGGATACGGAGAGACGCGTGGTTTTAAACACCATCGGCCCTCACTGGGATGCCAATGAAGTGTGGCTTTTAACCGCCGGCGGTGCGATTTTTGCTGCTTTTCCCAACTGGTATGCTACCCTGTTCAGCGGATTTTATCTGGCGCTTTTCTTTATTTTGCTGGCGCTGATTATTCGAGGCGTAGCCATTGATTTCCGCAGTAAGAATGACAATCCCACCTGGCGTAAGACCTGGGACATTCTGTTTTTTGTGGGTTCCTTCTTACCCGCTGTTCTGTTCGGCGTTGCGGTAAGCAATTTTATGACGGGTGTGCCCATTGACGCCAATATGGAATATGCAGGCAGCTTTTTCACCCTGCTTACTCCCTTCACCCTTCTGGGCGGCGTTACCTTCCTTCTGGTGCTTACCTTCCACGGCCTGCTTTTCCTGGGCCTGAAAAATGGGGTGGCTTCTATTGAAGAAAGGGTAAAAGCCTTAAGCCCCAAGCTGGGAATCGTTATGCTGGTAGTAACCGTTCTCTGGGTTGTTTACGCTGCTTTTACCACTAACTTGTTGAAAAACGGCATTATTCCGATTATCACCGTTGCTCTGGCTGCCGTACTGCTCATTGCCGCTGTTTTCCTTCAGTGCAAAGCATCCACGGGAAGAGCTTTTACCTGTAGTTGCCTGGCAATCGTGATGGTTACCATAACCGCCTTTGCCTCCATGTTCCCTAATGTGATGATTTCTACTACATCACCGGACTACAGCCTGACTATCTACACCGCCAGCTCCAGTCCTTATACCTTAAAAATCATGACCATTGTAGCCTTGACTGCCGTTCCTGTAGTACTGGCTTATCTGGTATGGAGCTATTGGGTTTTCCGCAAACGGGTAACCGAAAAAGATTTACATTATTGATTTTCTTTTGCATTTGTGGGGCTGCGATAAAGAATCTATCGCAGTCCCTTCTGCTTTTTATTCTGACGTTCAGAAAGGAGTGTTTTTTTGTTCAGCAAAGCTTTATGGAAGGCACAAAATAAAAAAGCCCTGCTGGTACAGGCCATGACCATCGCCCTGGCTTTGGGAGGGGCAGCCGCTGCTGCTCTCCAGGCCTGGGCCACCGCCTGTATCGTAGACGGGGTGTTTTTTCAGAAAAAAACAGTCCAGGAGGTCTCTTCCTTCTTTTTCCTTCTGATAACCGCCATCCTGCTAAGAGGAGCCTTTTTATGGGCTGAGGAGCATATGGCCTTAAAGGTTTCCGGACTGGTGAAGGGAGCCCTTTTGGAGCGTTTACTGAATCAGGTTCAGGCTCTTGGGCCGGCAGAAATGCTCCACAAAGACAGGGGCAGCTTTTTTACCCTGCTTACCCAGGGACTTTCCACCCTGGATGCTTATTTTTGCCGTTATCTGCCTCAGTTGTTTAAGAGCGCCCTCATCCCGCTGATTTACCTTGCGGTGGTCTTTCCTCTGGATTCCATTTCCGGAATCATCTTCATCATCACCACCCCTCTGGTTCCTCTGTTTATGATTCTCATCGGAAAATGGAGCCGCCAGATGAAGGATTCCTCCTGGGAAGCCCTGTCCCGTATGGGAGGATACCTGCAGGATGTATTGGCAGGCCTTTCTACCCTGCGGAACTGGAACCGGGAATACCGTCAGGAGGAAAAAATCCGCAGCGTCAGCAGGGATTTCAGGCTTAGAACCATGAAAACCCTGCGGATTGCCTTCCTTTCCGCCTTTGCTCTGGAAATACTGACTACCATCAGCATTGCCCTGGTTGCCGTAGGTCTGGGGGTAAGGCTGGCGGAGGGAAAAATGGACTTTCTTCCGGCCCTGTTCCTGATTTTGCTGGCGCCCGAATACTACCAGCCTTTACGCCTTCTGGGACAGCAGTATCACAACAGCCAGAATGCCATTCTGGCGGCGGATGACATCTTTTCCTTTTTAAATCAGCCTGCCCGCTCTCTCCTTCCTCCCAAAGCAGGCAAGAAGGCTCTGGCTGCTCCCCGTATCGCCCTGGATAAGCTGTGCTTTTCCTACAATGATGACCGGCAGGTATTAGAGAATATCTCCATGATTCTGGAGCCGGAAGGGGTGTATGCTTTAGTGGGGCCCAGCGGAGTGGGAAAAACCACTTTGCTTCGTATCCTCACCGGAGCCCTTCCTCCCTCCTCTGGCACTCTGACGGTGGATGGCCAGCCCTTCCTGGGCTGGGAGGGGCTGGCCTACATTCCTGCCCAGCCCTATTTTTTTCATGGAACGGTTATGGAAAACATTACTTTGGGAAGGGACGTTCCCCCGGAAAAGGTATATGCCGTTTGTGCCGAAATCGGAGCGGATTCCTTCATCCGTCAGTTGCCCCAGGGTTATCATACCCTGCTGGGCCAGCAGGGAATAAATCTCTCCGGCGGTCAGGGCCAGCTCATCGCCATCGCCCGGGCTATGGTCTGCCCTGCCCGGGTACTGCTGTGTGATGAAATTACGGGCAGTCTGGATGGAGGTACGGAGGCCGTCGTTCAACAGGCCATGAAGCAGGCTTTTGCGGGAAAAACGGTGCTGATTAGCGCCCACCGCCTCCATACCCTGCATTCCGTCCAGAAAATATTCGTTTTGCAGGAAGGCCGGCTCGTTGGCGCAGGCTCCTTTGACGAGCTTTCCGCCGATAAAAACAGCCCCTTTTCCCAAATGCTGCAGAAAGGACTGGTATAATGAGTATGAAGAAACAAGATGCCCAAAAAAACAGAATAAAAAGCCTGCCCTTTTTATTCGGGCTGCTGCGTCCTTATGCCCTCCCCGTTTTGGGAACGGCAGTAATCGGCTCATTGACTATTTTGGCCAATACTGGTCTTTTAGCCGTATCAGCCATTTTGATTAGTATGGCTGCCCTTCTTCCTCCGGTTATGGATTTGATGCCCTTATCCGCTGCGGTACGGTTATGCGGCATCTCCCGGGGGCTTTTCCGCTACTGGGAACGGCTGGCCAGCCATTCCATTACCTTCCAGCTTCTGGAGGATTTGCGGGTGTGGTACTATCATCAGCTATTGCCCCTTACGCCGGGAGGAATTTTAAACAAAAATGCAAAGCTCCTGAAATCCATCACCGAGGACCTGGAAACCCTGCAGTTTTTCTATCTCCGTGTGGTATCTGCCCCTTTGGTGGCCCTGCTTACCCTGCTGTCCATCTCCGGCGTACTGGCAGCCCTTCTGCCTGAGGCCATTCCTGTACTCTGGATTGCCGGGCTCATCAACGGGCTGCTGCTTCCCCTGCTCTTTCGCCGCAGCAGCCAGAGGCAAACCGGTCCCGCTCTGAAGCAGGAGCTGATTTTCAGGCACAATCTGCAGGATTTCGTTATGGGACTGGAAACCCTGTGGGTTTATGACCGCTGTACGGTGCAGAAAAAGGAGGCTTTGCATACCTATCTGTCGGGTAATCATTATCGCCAGGGTGGAGAGGCCCGGAGAGGCCATATGAATGCCCTCTCCGGCATTATTTCCGGTCTGGCTATGGCTGCCACCCTGGGTCTGGGAGCTCTGGCCGTGGAAAATGGCTCCTTAAAGGGCATCTACCTTCTGGCTGCCGCCCTGCTGGTATTCGGGTCTCTGGAGGCAGTGCAGGCCCTGCCCCTTGCCGTTTCCTACTATTATGACAGCATTGCGGCCATGGACAACATGCTGGAAGTCACTGGCGGAACCCCCACCGGCTTACCCCTTGAGGGAAGAATTTCCCTGCCGAAATCTCCTGCCTCTTTTGCCCCGCCTTCTATCTACTTTTCAGAAGTAACCTTCACCTATCCTGAAGGAAAGGAGCCGGTGCTTAAGAAGGTTTCCTTCCATCTTCCCGGGGGAAGCCATACGGCGGTAATCGGCCAGATTGGCAGCGGAAAAAGCAGCCTGATTTCCCTGCTGATGGGATATTACCGCCCCAAACAGGGGCAGATATGCCTTGGAGATATTCCTCTTGAGGACTGGGGAAAAGAAGCCCTATGCAATCAAATTTCTCTGGTAGAACAGAATCCCTACCTTTTTACCGCCACCCTGCGGGAAAATCTGGAATTGGCTGCGGGCCCCCAGACAGAGGAGACCTTGTGGGAGGCCCTGGAATGGGCCGGACTTTCAGAGCTGGCCCATTCCCTGCCCCATAAGCTGGACACCCTGCTTTCTCCCGATGGACAGAATTTTTCCTCCGGGGAACGCCAGCGTCTGGCCCTGGCCAGAATGTATCTGGAAAATAAACCGGTGGTCATTCTGGATGAAGCCTTAAAGAATCTGGATAACCTAACCTCTAAAACCCTTTTGGAGAGAATTATGGAGTTCTGTAAAGGGCGCACCCTGTTCATGGTTTCTCACGATGAGCAACACCCTGCCTATATGGATTATATTCTTACCATGGACCACGGCTCTGCCAGACTGCGCTCCAACCAGAAGCCTGAATAATTCTTTTTTCCATAAAAAATAGCTGTCCGAAGCTGAATCTGCCTTCGGACAGCTATTTTAATTCTGTCTTTGTCTGCTTATGCTTTTGCATTGAACGAACTAACCTCCTCGTTGGATTGAGATGAAGAAGCCGCCGCTTTTTCCTGCTGACTCATATACTCTTCCATCTGCTTATCCCTGCCTTTGTATTCTTCCCTCTGAAATATCCTTGGCCCCTGCTTTGCCGTCATATACACCCAAAGCCTGAAGGGAGCATTCTCCATTTCCGCCCCTGCTGCCTTTTTGGACCTCAGCGCTTCTACTTCCTGTCCCTGTACATCCTTATATTCCACCTTCCTGTCGTCAGGCTTCTTCTCCTTTTTAGGCGGGGAAGAGGAATATTTTCGTTCTTCTTTTCTTCTTTCCTCTTTATCCGGGTTGACGTACATGGCAGTGGCCTCCACTGCCCGAACCTTATATGTGGGGTTCACCCGTAAATAATCTGCCGTATTATACATTTCCATAAGCCACCTCCATGTCACCGGGAAACGATAGCCGCTGCCAAACTTCTTGCAGCCATACAATATAGTATATGCGAAATCCTTTTCTTATATAACTATATATCGTCAGATTATTTATTTTCACTTACCTTTTTTTCTGAAAATTTATTCTTCCAGAAAAAATCCTTCTCCAAGGCTCTCCCCCACTGCCAGTTTTTCCAGATTCTGCTTATTATCCAGATAGGGAAAAATATAGTATCCACAGGCAATATCCCCATTTTCTTTTCTCACATAGAAGGTATGTCCATCCTTCTTTACCGCTTCGAAATCATATCTGGCATAGTCCGCCTGGATAAAGGGGTGATTGCACAGGCCATCCTTCATGTACCCAAAAGTACGCAGACTGTAAAAACCGCCGTACAGAAAAAGCAGGGCTGCGGAAACTGCCATCATTCCTTTTCGCACCAGGGTATGGCTGTTTTTTTCCCAATAATACACGGGAACCACCGCCACGGGAAAAATCAGAAAAGCCCAGCAGTATTTTACCTGAGGAATAGTAATAAACCAGTAAATCAGTCCCAGATAGACACAGATTCTGGGCCACAGCATCCAAAAATCCACTGTCTTCTTTTTAAGCAGTCCTGCCAAAATGTGTGCCGCATCATACAAAGCAAAACCCAGTATAGCCAAATACAGAACCTGATGGCTTATGGATTCCGCCTTAAACCAGACGGGTATCCACTTAAGTCCGCTGTTTAAAGCCTCTTCCATAGGAACCAGGGGCATTCTGGCAAAGGCAATCATGCTGTCTACGGAATAGTTTAAAATTTCAATATCCATCTTCCATTTTACGTTAAATAAATCCACTGCGGACAGAAGGTACACTGCGTATCCTGTGGTTATCACGTTTGTCATCACGAAAGGCAGTCCAATCAGTATGCCCAGCCCCAAATACAAAAGGAACTGCCAGATTTTCTTCTGTTTCAGCAGCAGCCAGACCGGATGCAGGGCCAAAAACACCACCATAACCACCGACAACTTGCACACGGCGGCAAATACGGCAAGGAGACCGTAAAAGCCAAGGTCGGCAATTCTTTCTTTTTTCTCTTCTAAAAGAGCTATCCATTCGGTCATAATAAACAGCGTCAGCGCATTGGGCAGGGTGTCCACATAGGGTTCCGTAAAAAATGCCGTTACGATAATACTATAGCCTATCTCCCATACTGCCAGGGCATCAGCGATGTGGCCGGAGTGTTTTTTCCATTGCATCACTCTTAACAGGCCGTGAACCAGCATAATCAGGCCAAAAAAGCCTCCTCCTCCCCGCATGGATTGTCCGAAGGCCCACTTCATGCTAAACAGAGCGTCGAAATAATGCTGGGCATTGTTGTAGCCCAGGGCGGGAAACAGGTTGGCTACTCCTTTTACACAGCCATACTCCTCAATCCAGCGTATCGTCTGGGCGTGATACCAGTCCGTATCAATCATTTTTACAGGCCCTGCTGCGGAAAGGGCAAAGGCAAAAATGGCTCCCATAATCACCACTGCGGCGAAGGGAGAAAGTTTCCTTTTACGCAGCTCTTTCCCGATATATTTATGCTGACTGAAAGCATATAGGATAAGAAGGATAATTAGGATAATATTGGCTTCTATATCCACCCGGTAAAACAGGCTGAACGTCTGGGCATAAAGGGTGGTTCCCAAAATCCCCGTAAACAGGATATGGGCAATCCCAAAGTCCATCTCTTCTTTTTCCTCATCCACTGCTTTCATCAGTTTCCTATAGCCCTGTGTCAATGCCAGACCGCATAAAAACACCAGCATCCCCATATAAAGCCAATTTCCCAATATGCTGAGCATACTGCATCCCCCTCATACTACTTTTATACTTCCGCTTTGCGGTATTCCAGATATTCCTCCAAAGTAATGCCGTTTTCCATAATATATTGGGCGGCTTCTATTCCCACATAACGAAAATGCCAGGATTCATAATTGATGGAGGTAATCTCCTCTTTTCCCTTTGGATAGCGCAGGATGAATCCGTATTCTGCACAATGCTCCTGAAGCCAGATATTTTCCGCCGTTCTTTCCTGCCCCGCATCCAGCATCTGATACCCCAGGGCTACAATGTCGAAAGCAAGTCCTGTAGCATGCTCGCTGCAGCCCGGCAGCATGGTTTCCCTGGCAGTCTCCTCGTACGCTTCTTCATAAGAATATCCTCTTTTCATCAAAAGCCTTACATCCTCTTCAAAAAGCTCGGTCCGACGCTCTACACTCCGATAAGAGGAACATACTTCAAAGCTCAGACCTTCCTTTCTTCCGGCTGCCAACATATCACAGAGAGGCTCATAAGCCTCTATAGCGGCACGATTCGCCTTATCCGGCAGAGTAATCAGAGTAACCTCATAATCCTCCGGCAGGGGATTGTCCCGATTGACCAGAATAATATCTGATTTCCCGCTCTCCTCATCTTCCTCCTGCACGATATTCTCTATAAACTCATGAATCTCTTCCTCCACCATAATGAGGGGCTGTTCCTTCCCCATAGCCTTCATCCCCCACAGGGTTCCAATGGCAAAGGAGCCTGTGCCCAGCATAATAATTCCCACTAAAATAGATAACTTTATTATTTTCCTGCCCTTATTCATCTGCCCTATAATTACCTGCTCTCTTTTGTTCTGTCGTTTTTTGGAGGTTCCTAGCTTACAGCATAGGCTGTGAGCCTTTAAAAGTTCTTTTCATACTCCATTCTACTTTAGAATAAAAATCAATACAAGCAAAATGATTAGATTTGAAAAACAGATACAATAAAATGTGGCCCAAGATGATTCTGCTCCCAAACCTTAAAAATCAATTTTCAAAAACCTCTTAACATCATCCTACATACTGATTTATTCATCAGAAAAAATGCCTGAAAAAATCTCTTACATTAATTTTTTGTGCAAGATATTGTTTTTTTTGTGCAATTAGCGTATATTATAAATACTAATAAGAAGGGAGATAATTTTATGGCTGGAGCTACCACAAATATCAGTATCCGCATGGATGCGGATTTAAAAGCACAGGCTGATGCTCTGTTTAGTGAACTCGGCATGAATTTATCTACGGCATTCAACATTTTTGTCCGCCAGTCGCTCCGTGAGGGTAGGATTCCTTTTGACATTTCTCTGAATCAGCCCAACCAGGAAACCATTGCTGCCATGTTGGAAGCAGAAAGGATTGCCAAAGACCCGTCCGTGAAAGGTTATACCAATTTGGATGAGTTGTTTGCCGACCTGAAAGCATGAGGAAAACAA
>JBNMJJ010000061.1:0-9595 GCA_050873745.1 Lachnospiraceae bacterium
CTGGGCTATCTGATTATCTACGGCAGCCAGATTTTCCAGTTGGACCTTTTAATCATGTCCATTCTGATTCTCTGTATTATTGCCATCGGCCTCTATCAGTTAATCAATGTGATTGATAAAAAAATAAGCCCTTGAATGCTCAAGGGCTTAAACCAGCTCCCGAGGGGACTCGAACCCCTGACCTACGCATTACGAATGCGTTGCTCTACCAACTGAGCCACGGAAGCATATGGGATGGGTGTCCTTTGACACCCACGAATTACATTATAGCCATTATTTCTCATTTTGGCAAGTCTATTTTTTGCAAATGTACATCTAATTGCGGATAAGGAATCTGGATTCCATTTTCCTCCAAGGCATACTTGATTTTTTCATTCAGCCTCCATCTTCCGCTGTGGAAATCCTCATTCAAAAACCAGCAGCGAAGCCCGATAATTACGGCACTGTCTCCCAGGGCTTCCACATATACCAGCTTTTCCCTCTCCTTAAGAACCTTCTCATCCTCTTCCAGAAGCCTTAATATAACCTCCTTTGCCTTACGAATATCGCTGTTATAGGAAATTCCTACCTGAATTTCTACCCTCCTCCAGGGAGTATCCGTAACATTGGTCAGACTGGTGTTGGCCAATGTTCCGTTGGGCAGTACAATAATTCGATTGTCCGGAGTAGTCAATTTAGTGTAAAAAATCTGGATTTCCGAGACCGTTCCTTCATTTTTATTGGTATCTTCAATAATATAGTCCCCCACACGGAAGGGCTTCAAAAGCAAAATCAGCACGCCTCCTGCCAGATTGGACAGGCTTCCCTGAACGGCAAGGCCGATAGCCACACCGGCAGAACCCATTACCGCAATGATACTGGCTGCATCCACCCCAAAGCCGGTGAGAAGGAACATAATCAGCACCACATACAGGCCGATTTTGATAAAGGAGTCCAAAAATTGCACCACTCCTATATCTGCGTGGGCACGGAGAAGGGATTTTTTCACCACTCTTCGGATAAACTTAATGAGCTGTATTCCCACAAAGAAGGTGAAAAGGGCCATAACCACCCGCAAGCCAAGATGAAAGGTTTTTTCCGGTAGCTGCTGTAAAAATTTTTCAATAATTCCTATATCAATTTCTTCTAACTCCATATTCACCTCTTTTACGCTTTTTTCCTGCCGGAAGCATTCCTTCGCTTACTTTCCAGCTTCTTTTTGCTTTCACTGCCCTGGGAAATGGCCTCCTGGGCCTTTTCTACCTGAATGGCCAGGGTGTCCCTCAAGCTGCTTTTTTTCAGTCTGCCTGCTTTGTTTCTGGCTTCCTCTTCCAGCTTGAGACGAATTTCCTCCGCCTTTATCCGGGCAATTTCATAAAGTTCATCCTCCGTATAGGGAACAAAAACGAAGGCCTGCAGGGAAAGAGGCGCAATATCTATAGTGATGGACTGATTCCAGCCGTCCCATTCCTTTTCTTCGGTAAAAATCAGGGTATCTTTGGTACTCACTCCTCCTCCAAAGGCAGTGTCCTCTGTATGAAAAAACAGCTTATATTTTCCTTCCTCAGGAACCCCTATGGTAAAAGCCTCTTTTGCAGCATCGGCAAAATTGGCCGCAATCAGCACAATCCCTTCCCCCTCCTCAGAGCGGCGGAAAAAGCTGACGGTACAGTCATTGTGCTGGAAACAGTTAATCCAACTAAAATTCTCGCTTCGAAAATCCTCTTTTTCCAAAGGGGCCAGGGTATGATTCCATTGATGGCTTTGCTTCACCAGTTCATCAAATTTTTCCCGGAAGGCTTCACCAACCTGAAAGGAAGAAAGTAATTTCCCCGGAAGAAACATGGCGTAAGCAAGAGCCAGCTTAATGGTGGCAAATTTTTTATCCTCTCCGCCGGGAAGTCTGTCCCAAAGTTCCCTGACCGCATCCTGATGGAAGGCCATGACGAATTTTTCCTGATAAGCATAAAGCATCCGGTCGGTAATCTTTTCGTGAATGCCGGAGCGAAAATAAGGGTCACATTCCAGGTACTGTATAAACTCAGCGGTAAAGTCCGTATCATAGCGGTAATCGAAGCCCAGTCCTCCATCCTCCAGGCTGTCCGTCACTCTGGGCCAGATGGCATCCAGATTAGCTACCGTCAGAATGCCCTTATTACGTTTCTGTAAAACACTTATAGTATGCTTAAGCCACTCCACCGCATCCAGATTCTCGTTTCCGCCGTAAATATTGGGTTTCCATTCTCCAAGGGCTTTTCCGTAGTCCAGATAAAGCAAAGGAGCCATCTGGGAAAAAACGATGCCGTCCAGATGATACTCTTCCACAATATAGAGCACGCCTGCAATATAGAAATTGCTAAACTGTTTATTCTCAAGGGCATGAAAACCGCCCAGGTTCCACTGAACCAAAACGCCGATACCGGACTGATGCAGGAGGTTCACCAGCTCTTTCAGACGGTTTGGCAAAGCAAAGCAGGTGGAAAAATGATAAAAGCGCTTTCCTCCCGAGGCGGCAGGCAGCACAAGATGGGTAAATCCACCGCTGGCCAGCTTTTCTGCTATTTTTTCCGGAAAGGCCAGCTCTTCTTCCCTGGCTTCATAGAAGAAGGGAGTCTCATTGAAGGTCTTTCTTTTTTTCAGAAAAGCCTCATCCTTCCAGACAATTTCTTCCTCCTGATAGCAATGGGAACAGCTTTTCTCTTCCAGCGCTATGGGAGCCCCGAAGTAATCCTCTTCCAAAAGGAGCGTCTCCCCTGCCAGCTTTACCTCGTATTGATAGGGGGTATTTTCATCCAGTCCGGGGATGAACAGGGCAAATATATCGGAATCTCCCATTCGGTTCATGGGATAAACTCTACCGTCCCAATGGTTAAATTCCCCCACTATGCTGACCCGGACAGCCCCGGGCCGCCAGACTACAAAAAGTAATCCGCTGACACCGTGGATGGCAGTCAGACGGCTGCCCAACAGCTTATGGAGGTCATAATGGATGCCGTGGTGAAACCGATTTACTGCCTCTTCTTCCAGCCTGACGGGAAAGGCATAAGGGTCCTTTACCGTAACTTTGCTCCCGTCCTTTTCCAAAAGCTCATAATGATAGCCAGTTATGGTCTTTCCTCCTGCCGTTGCCGCAAAAAATCCTGACTCATCCGCCTCTTCCATGGTTATCCGTCTGCCCTTGTCCTCCAGACACAGAACCACCTTTTGGGCATAGGGAAAAAAGGCCTGATAGAGAATGCTGCCGCCTACAACTCTGGGGCCCAGAATCTGGCTGGGATGGTCCTCCTCCGAATACACGATTCCTTCGATTTTAGGCCAGTTCATTAATTGATACAGCTTATCCTTCATCACGCATCCTCCCTATAGCTTATGTAAAAATAATCCGCTTCTTAATTTGGGCTCAAACCAGGTTGACTTGGGCGGCATCAACAGGCCCTGGTCCGCCACCGCAAACAGTTCATCCATGGAGGTGGCTTTTAAAGAAAAGGCCGCCTTGCAGTCCTTATGCACTCTTCTCTCCAGCTCCTCTATTCCTCTTATTCCGCCGATAAAATCGATTCGTTTGTCGGTTTTGGGGTCCTCAATGCCTAAAATAGGATTCAGGCAGTATTCCTGCAGAATAGACACATCCAGGCTATGTACCGCATCCTGTGGAACCAAAATCCCTTCCTTCAGGGTCAGCCGATACCAGCTATCTTTGAGGTACAGCCCCCATTCTCCCTTATTCTGGGGCTTAACCCTTTCCCCCTGTTTCTCTACCTGAAAGCTCTCTTCCAGCTTCTTAAGAAACTCCTCTTCGGTCAGACCGTTTAAATCCTTTACCACCCGGTTATAGTCTAAAATCTTAAGCTGTGACTGGGGAAAAAGCACGGACAGGAAGTAGTTATACTCCTCCTCTCCTGTATAGTCCGGGTTTTTTGCTCTTTTACCCATACATACCCTGACCGCCGAAGCGCAGCGATGGTGGCCGTCGGCAATATAAATCTGGTTAATGGTACTGAAGGCACTTTCAATGGTACGAATGTCCTCTTCCTCTTGAATTAAGAATACCCGGTGGCGCACCCCGTCCTCTCTGGTAAAATCATACAAAGGCTTGTCGGAGCGTTTCTGTTCCACCAGCTCATTTAAAACGGCATTATCCCGATAGGCCAGAAAAATGGGCCCGGTCTGCATCTGACAGCCTTCTATATGACGGATTCTGTCCAGCTCCTTATCGCTTCTGGTGTTTTCATGCTTCTTGATTACCTGATGATTATAGTCATCTACTGAGGCGGCCGCCACGATACCGGTCTGCACCCGTCCATCCATGGTCAGCTCATAGAGATAATATACCTTGCTCTCCTCCTGGATAAGATAGCCCTTCTTTATCCATTCTTGTATCAGGCTTCCGGCCTTTTCATAGACACAGGGGGCATACATATCCTGCCCTGCATCAAAATTGGTTTCTGCACGGTCTATCCTCAAAAAGGACAGGGGCTCCTTTGCCACGATTTCTCTTGCCTCTTCACTGCTGTAAACATCGTAGGGAAGGGCCGCAATCTGTTCTACATATTCAATTTGCGGGCGAATTCCCTGAAAGGGACGGATTGTTGCCATAATCGATAAATCTCCTTTTTTTCGTAAAATAAATCTTCTTTTCCATCATACCATTTTGACATCCTGGTAAGCAAGTGCTATATTAGTTCCTGAAGAGCTTTCTGGTTCTTTACTTTTCATATCGCATCATGGAGGATTAATATGACTGCCAAAGACAGAGAATTTTTACACCAGATTAATACTTATGCTGAGGAGGCAATGGCTGATGTAGACCCCCAGAAGATACGGATTTCCGAACAGTTGGATATGCTTTGGCCCATTTTGCAGAAACTGGCCACGGTGCATTCCATGCCTTTAGAGGATGTTTTTTTGAAGTATATGGATTTGGCTACTGAGGCCGCCGTTGAACGGGAAATCAAATTTAAGGAAGATTTTAAGGAAATATTATAAACGAAAAAGAATCCTGCAGGGCAGGATTCTTTTTCTCGCAGCATCTGATAGGTATTCTATTTCACCACTCTCACTCGGAATACGCCTTCAATGGCCTCCAGTGTCTTAACCATCTCCTGGGTTACAGGGGCTTCCAAATCCAGCATGGAATAGGCAACCTCTCCCCTGGATTTGTTGGTCATATCGGTTATGTTGATTCCATTGTCTCCCAAAATAGTGGAAAATTTACCAATCATATTCTTAATATTTTTATGGAAAATAGCAACCCTTCCTGCCTGGACGCAGATGCCCATATCACAGGTGGGATAATTTACACTGTTGATAATATTGCCGTTTTCCAGATAGTTTTTTAACTGTTTTACCGCCATTACCGCACAGTTATCCTCCGATTCTTCGGTGGAGGCTCCCAGATGGGGAATTACGATGCAGCCTTTCTTTCTGGCAGTGGTGGGATTGGGGAAATCCGTTACATACTTACGCACCTTACCGGATTCGATTCCCTTTAATATTGCTTCTTCGTCAGCCAGCAAATCCCGGGAGAAGTTTAAAAGCACCACGCCCTCCTTCATCTTGCCGATGGCCTCTTCGTTAATCATCCCCCGTGTGGCATCCATAAGGGGAACATGAATCGTAATAAAATCACAGTTTTCGTAGATTTCATCCACGTTTAATACATGCTTCACATCCCGGCTCAGGTTCCATGCCGCATCAACGGAAACATAGGGGTCATAGCCGTATACTTCCATTCCCATGTGTCTGGCTACATTAGCTACCTTAACGCCGATAGCCCCAAGGCCGATAATTCCCAGCTTCTTATCCTGTACTTCGGTTCCGGCAAAGTTCTTCTTTTCCTTCTCGGCCGCCTTGGCAATATCCGGGTCATCTGCATTCTCTTCTACCCAATTAATGCCTCCCACTACATCCCGGGCTGCCAGTAGCATTCCCGCAATAACCAACTCCTTCACGCCGTTGGCATTGGCACCGGGAGTATTGAAGACCACAATACCCTTGTCGGCACATTTTTCCAAAGGAATGTTATTGACACCGGCTCCGGCTCTGGCAATAGCCAGAAGATTTTCCGGCAGCTCCAAATCATGGACGGAGGCGCTGCGGACAAGGATACCGTCGGCTTCTGCCATATTGTCGGTTTGCACATAATTTTCGTTAAAACGATTGGTTCCTACCTTGGCGATAGGATTAAGGCAATGATATTTGAACATAATCTCCTCTCATTCTGCTTTAACAGCTTCCCATCATAAGCTGCGTTTTCCCTAGCAGTTCTCCATTTCAAATTTTTTCATAAATTCTACTAATTTCACTACCCCTTCTTTGGGCATGGCGTTGTAAATGCTGGCCCGCATTCCGCCTACGCTTCTGTGGCCTTTCAGGTTCTCAAAGCCAGCCTCTTTAGCTTCTTTCACGAACATGGCATCCAGGTCGGCATTGCCGGTAACGAAAGGCACGTTCATCAGGGAGCGGTCCTCTTTTCGGACGGTTCCCTTAAACAGCTTGCTGCTGTCCAGGAAATCGTAGAGGATTGCCGCTTTCTCTTCGTTATATTTTTTCATGGCAGCAAGACCACCCTGCTTTTTCAGCCACTTAAACACTTTTCCGCAGATATAAATACCGTAAGCGGGAGGGGTGTTATACAGGGAATCGTTATCCGCATGAATCTTATACTGCAGCATGGTAGGGGTTCCGGGAAGAACATCCTCTGTGATTAAGTCCTCACGGATAATCACGATTACCACACCCGCAGGACCGATATTCTTCTGCACGCCGCCGTAAATAATACCATATTTACTTACATCCACAGGTTCCGACAAAAAGCAGCTTGAAACGTCGGCTACCAGGGTCTTTCCCTTGGTGTTAGGCAGTTCCTTGAATTTGGTTCCGTAAATGGTGTTGTTTTCACAGATATAAACGTAGTCTGCATCCTCAGAAATGGGTAAATCGGAGCAGTCCGGTATGTAGGAAAAGGTTTCATCCTCGCTGCTGGCAATCTTATTTGCCTTGCCGTACTTACCAGCCTCCTGATATGCCTTCTTGGCCCACTGGCCGGTAACGATGTAGTCAGCCACCCTGTTCTTCATCAGATTCATGGGAATCATGGCAAACTGCTGACTGGCTCCTCCCTGCAAAAACAATACCTTATAGTTGTCGGGAATATTCATCAGCTCTCTTAAATCCGCTTCTGCCTCTTTAATAATGGTTTCGTAAACCTTGGAACGGTGGCTCATTTCCATTACCGACATTCCGCAGCCTTTGTAATCCAACATTTCTTCTGCCGCTTCCCGCAGTACCTCCTCCGGCAGCACTGCCGGGCCTGCGGAAAAGTTATAGACTCTGGCCATTTTATCTCCTCCTGTTTTTCCATTCTTAATGGTTAATCAAAATAGACTTAATTTCTACACTTTTTTACGCATGTCAGATATGCTTCTGCATACGCTTTTCATTTTACAACACTTTCACACTTTAGTCAATTACCTTGATGATATTCTGATATTTTTTTATCAAAGCTGTCCGCCAGTGAACCAGTTCTCGGTCCGGCTTTATCCCGTCGGCTAATTATGCAGCACCACCGGAATTCCCACCTCTATCATTTCATATAACTGCTCCATCTTTTCCAGGGGAGTATTGATACAGCCGTGGGAACCGTTTTGCAGATAGGTTTCCCCTCCAAAGGTATTCCTCCAGGAAGCGTCGTGGATGCCGATTCCTTTGTACACAGGAACCCAATAGTTTACCGAAGAGCGGTAGCCCTTTCCTTTTAAAATGGCATTTTCCTTCTTATTGTAGACGTAGCAGACCATCTCCGGCGTGCCCATTCCTTTTTTGATGCTTCCGGTAACCACATCCGTTTCCAGCTTCTGCTCTCCTTCTTCAAAGTAGAACAGCTTCTGTTCCTTCATATCAATTTCTATGTAGGTTCCTTCAATCTGATGCTGGTTATTATAGGTAATGTCTTTCGTATATTCCGGTATGCGGACGGTGGCTTCGTCGGTTCCTGCCTCCAACAGCTCAAGCAGGAATTTTACCTCTTCCTTTCTGGAGAGCTGGATGCCGTAGTTTCCTTTTTGGATGACCACTTTTCGTCCGTCGTGGGTGGTGAAGGGAAAATTATGCCAGGTGTCATACTCCTTAGCCAGGCTGTCAATAAAATCTTCCACCGCCTTGTTATCGATGGTCAGTCTGCCTTCTTCATCCAGAACAAAACCGGCTTCCTTTCCCCCAGACTTAAGCCACCGGGCTATTTCCAGTGGGGTTACTTTTCTGCTTTTATCCTTAATCTGATAGGTCAAAGAAAGCTGCTGGAATTGCTCCACCTGTTCATAAAGCCGCCGAAGCTCCAGCATTTGAGGGGTGTCCTCCCGCTTCGTATAGCAGTTCTCCTTTTCCAGATTAATTTCCGTTTCCGCTCTGTTTATGGCCTCCTTAATCTTCCGGGCCGCAAGGTCGAATTTAAGAATATCCGCCTTATTTTCTTCCAGCCGATAGCCTTCCTCCGTCATGACGATGGCCAGAGAATCCTGGAGAAGCCTCTGGGGAGGAGTATAGACCACGGACTCTTTCAGCCACTCTTCCACCTTTTCTTCCTGAAAACTGATTTGGGGAAGCAGAAAATTGTCTTTCTGCCCGCCAACTATCTGTCGAAGCCAATCGAAGGGATTCTGCTCATTCAGCCAGGTTCTTAATGTAGGCTGAAAATCAAAAGAAAGCTCCAGACCTTCCACAGAAAGAAAGTCCTCCCCGGCTTTTCCCTCCACCTTCAATCCTTCATAGGTAAACTGCCGGGTCAATTCAGCCTGAACCTGTTCTACGGTCTTTCCGGTACAATAGATGCCGTTTATCCAGGTTCCATAAAAGAAAGAGTCCTGATAGTAAATTGCCAGGCCCAAATAAATGAGCCCCGGCAATGCTATGCAGGCTGCCAGCAGACCGATTAACCACCCTGTTCTTTTTCTCATCAAAAACTCCTGTAAGTTATTTTCCCTGCTTCTTCAAATCCTCTTCATCAAAAGCATCGCTGATAGGTGCGCCTGCCGGTACCATGGGAAACACCTTGTCGTCCTTGGGAATAATGCAGTTAATCAATACAGGCTTCTTTAAGGCAATGGCTTTTTCAATGGCAGGAGCCACTTCTTCCTTCGTTTGCACTAAAATTGCCTCGCAGCCCAGTCCTTCTGCCACTTTGCAAAAATCCACCTTATCCTCCAGTATGGTCTGGGAATATCTTCCTCCATAGAACAGATTCTGCCACTGACGTACCATCCCCAGTACATGGTTATTGATGACCACCTGGATAATGGGAATCTGATACCGGCTGGCAGTAGCCAGTTCATTCATGTTCATGCGGAAACAGCCGTCGCCTGCGATATTGATACAGATTTTCTCCGGCTGGCCCAGTTTTGCACCGATGCAGGCTCCCAGTCCATAGCCCATAGTTCCCAGCCCTCCGGAGGACAGGAAGGTTCTGGGCTTCGTATAGTGATAATACTGAGCCGCCCACATCTGATGTTGTCCTACATCCGTGGTGATAATGGCATCTCCTTTTGTAATCCGGTCGATTTCCTCGATAATAAAAGGGCCGCTTATCTGGCTTTCTTCATATTTTAAAGGATATTTTGCC
>JBNMJJ010000062.1:0-9589 GCA_050873745.1 Lachnospiraceae bacterium
AGTGTTGGTAATCTGCTTCTTCCAAAGCTGCTCGTACTCCTCCAGAGGATGGCCGCTGACATAGATACCAAGCACCTCTTTTTCAAAGGCCAAAAGCATTTCCCGGGAATATTCTCCCACATCCGGAAGCTGAATATCAAAATCCTTCTTCTCCTCTTCCTCCACCAAATCGAATAGAGACATCTGCCCTGCCATATTGTTTTTCTTATCCTGATGAATGTGGTCCAGAATCTGGATATACACGCTCATATACTGCTTTCTGGTTCCTCCTAGGCTATCAAAAGCTCCCGCCTTGATAAAGTTTTCGATTACCCTTTTGTTCACCTCGCCCTTTTCATCCCGGGTAATAAAATCCTGCAGATTAGTAAAGGGGCCTCTTAAACTGCGCTCTTTTACCATAGCTTCAATCACCGGCCTTCCCACCCCCTTAACCGCCGTAAGGGCGTAGCGGATGGAATTGCCTTTTACGGAAAAACCGGCTTCCCCTTCATTTATATCGGGAGGCAGAATTTCAATTCCCATCTGACGGCAGGTAAGGATGTATTCTGACACCTTAGAGGAATTGTCGATTACGGAAGTCAAAAGAGCCGCCATAAATTCCACCGGATAATAGTATTTCAGAAAAGCCGTCTGATAGGCCACCACCGCATAGCAGACCGCATGGGATTTATTAAAAGCATATTTGGCAAAATCCATCATATCCCCGTAAATCCGGGAAGCAACTTCCTCCGGTATGCCGTTAGCCACGCAGCCCGGCACTTCTTCTTCGGGATTGCCGTAAATAAAGTTGGCCCTTTCCTTTTCCATCACCGACTGCTTCTTCTTACTCATAGCCCTTCGCACCAAATCGCTTCGGCCCAGGGTATAGCCTCCCAGGTCCCGGACAATCTGCATTACCTGCTCCTGGTACACGATACAGCCATAGGTAGGAGATAAAATGGGCTCCAACTGGGAACAGGAATAGGTAATCGACTCATGGTTGTCCTTGCCTTTAATGTATTTGGGAATAAAGTCCATAGGCCCCGGACGGTAGAGGGAAATACCCGCTATAATGTCCTCCAGGCTTCTGGGCTTCAGCTCCTTCATAAAGCTCTTCATTCCTGCACTTTCCAACTGGAAAATACCGTCCGTGCGCCCCGTTCCGATGGAGGCAAAAACCGCCTTATCATCATAATCCAGAGCATCCACATCCAGATGAACGCCATGATTTTTTTCTATATTGTCTACTGCCCTCTGGATAACCGTCAGGGTTCTTAAGCCCAAAAAATCCATTTTCAGCAATCCCAGCTCTTCCAAAGTAGTCATAGTAAACTGGGTAGTAATCGAACCGTCCGCTCCTCTGGACAGAGGCACAAACTCCTCCGCTGCCTTAGGGCAGATAACCACTCCCGCTGCGTGCATGGAACTGTGCCGGGGCAGCCCCTCCAGACGTTTACAATGGTTAATGAGAGTTTTTACCTGTTCGTCCGCTTCGTAGAGACGGCGGAACTCAGGATTGATTTCCAGGGCTCTTTTTATGGTAATATTCAGCTCATTGGGCACCATTTTGGCAATGCTGTCTACAAAGTTGTAGGGTAAATCCATCACCCGGCCCACATCCCGGATTACACCCTTTGCCGCCATGGTACCAAAGGTGATAATCTGCACCACCTTGTCTGCACCGTATTTTTTTCCTACATAATCGATTACCTCCTGCCTTCTTTCGAAGCAGAAGTCAATATCAATATCCGGCATGGAGACCCGCTCCGGATTCAAAAACCGTTCAAACAGCAGAGAATATTTTATGGGGTCAACATTGGTAACATGCAGGCAGTAGGAAACGATGCTTCCCGCGGCCGAACCCCGGCCCGGCCCTACCGGTATTCCCTGTTTTCTGGCGTAGTTGATAAAATCCCAGACAATCAAAAAATAATCCACATAGCCCATATTCTGGATTACCTGCAGCTCATAATCCATACGCTCCTTCAGGGTCTGTCCCGTATCCCCTGCGGGCTGGTTGTGGTCGGCCCCATAGCGTTCGGTAAGTCCGTCGCTGCAGAGCCTGCTCAGATATTCGAAAGCGGTATAGCCTTCCGGCACTTCAAAGTGGGGCAGCTTGGTTACTCCAAATTCAATCTCCACATTGCAGCGGTCGGCAATCCGCTGGCTGTTTTCCACTGCCTCCCAAGCATAGGGAAAAAGCCCCTTCATGTCTTCTTCGCTTTTGACGTAATACTGGCCTCCCTCGTACCGCATACGATTCTCGTCTGCCAGCCGCTTTCCCGTCTGAATGCAAAGGAGGATGTCGTGGGGCTCCACATCCTCTGCATAGGTATAATGAACATCATTGGTTACCACCAGAGGAATATCCAGCTCCTGACTCAATTTCATCAACTGCTGGTTTACCGCCGCCTGCTCCTTAAGCCCATGGTCCTGCATTTCCAGAAAGAAGTTGTCCCTTCCAAAACATTCCCGATACTTTAAGGCGGCTTTTTTTGCCTCACCATAGAGCCCCCGAAGAAGGTTTCTTGGCACCTCCCCCGCCAGGCAGGCGGAAAGAGCGATAATGCCTTCATGGTATTGGTTCAACACCTCCATATCCACTCTGGGCTTATAATAATAGCCTTCCGTAAAACCACGGCTGACAATCTTCATCAGGTTAGCGTAACCGGTATTGTTTTCCGCCAGAAGCACCAGATGATGATAGCGGTTTTCTCCCCCCGTTTCCTTGTCCTTACGGGAGCCCGGCGCCACATACACCTCACAGCCCAGAATAGGTTTGATTCCCTCTTCTCTGGCTGCCCGGTAAAAATCGATTGCCCCGTACATCACCCCGTGGTCCGTAATAGCGGCGCTGTCCATGCCCAGCTCCTTTACCCGCTTTACATATTCTTTTATTTTATTGGAACCGTCCAGCAGACTGTATTCTGTATGAACGTGCAAGTGTGCAAATGCCATCCTTTGTTTTTTTCCTTTCCAAACCGTTATAATAATTACTATAGAAGGATTAAGGGAAAAAAGCAAGTCTTGTTAAGGCCATATTCTTCTGTATACCTGCAAAAAAGCTGCACGCCAAACCATCGGTGTGCAGCTTTTTGTTTTCTAAATTATCAGGGCAGCTTATCCTGTTCCTGCTCTTACAGATATTTCTTTAAATCCTCTGCCTTGTTTAATGCTTCCCAGGGCAGATTCAAATCATTGCGGCCGAAATGTCCATAGGCAGCAGTCTGCTTATAAATAGGACGGCGAAGATTCAGCATCTTAATGATGCCTGCAGGACGAAGGTCGAAGTTCTCACGAATAATTTCCACCAAACGGCTGTCCTCCAGCTTACCGGTGCCGAAAGTATCTACCATAATGGAGGTGGGCTGTGCCACACCGATGGCATAGGATAACTGAATTTCGCATTTATCTGCCAGACCGGCAGCTACGATATTTTTTGCCACATAACGGGCTGCATAAGCTGCCGAACGGTCCACCTTGGTACAATCCTTGCCGGAGAAGGCGCCGCCGCCATGACGGGCCATACCGCCATAGGTATCCACAATAATTTTACGGCCGGTTAAACCGGAATCCCCATTAGGCCCTCCGATAACGAAACGGCCTGTAGGATTGATGAAATATTTTGTCTTTTCATCCACCAGTTCCTGGGGAACTACCGGTTCAATCACATATTTGCGAATGTCCGCATGAATCTGTTCCTGGCTGATTTCAGCCGCATGCTGAGAAGAAATGACCACCGCATTCACATGCACAGGCTTTCCGTTTTCATCATATTCTACCGTAACCTGACTTTTTCCGTCTGGTCTCAAATAAGGAAGGGTTCCGTCCTTACGAACCTGGGTCAGTTTTTTCGTCAATTTGTGCGCCAGAGCAACGGGATAAGGCATATACTCTTCGGTTTCATTGCTGGCATAGCCAAACATCATCCCCTGGTCGCCTGCTCCGATTGCCTCAATATCCGCATCCGACATCTGGTTTTCTTTTGCCTCCAGAGCCTTGTCCACTCCCAGAGCAATATCCGCAGACTGTTCATCCAGAGCCACAATTACGCCGCAGGTATTGGCGTCAAAGCCTTTTTCAGAAGCATCGTATCCGATTTCCTGGATGGTGTTTCGTACCACATTCTGAATATCCACATATCCCTTGGTGGTGATTTCTCCCATCACCAGCACCAGCCCCGTTGTAATGGCTGTTTCACAAGCTACACGGCTGTTGGGGTCCTGGGCCATCATGGCATCCAGAATAGCATCGGAAATATTGTCACAGATTTTGTCAGGATGTCCTTCTGTTACCGATTCAGAAGTAAATAATCTTTTTTCCATTGTTTGTCCTCCTTTTGCTCAAAACACATTAGAAAAGCCCGCTTAAGCAATAAGCGGACTGAAGTTTACGATACTCAAATCCTCTTATTGTTCGAAATATTCGCTCAGGTTGGCACCTTCCCATATGGGGGTTGCCGTGGCTTCACCGGTCCTCTGTACCTCCACCACTCTGAATAAGAGATAATATACAATATGAAATTTAAATATCTACGAATAACATACTCTATCCCTACAGCCTTGTCAACTGTTTTTTATTCCATTTTTCTTGACAATATGAGGCAGGAATCCTATACTTTTTATTATAGACAGTATTAAACTATTTTGAAGAGTAAAGGAGGGCGTATGCAAGCGGTTGCCATTTCTCAATTAGCCCCCGGTATGGCTATTGCAAAGGATGTATATACCTATAACGACCATTTGCTTTTGCCTGCCGGAAGCCTGCTGACGGACAGGGCCATTACCATGCTGGCTTTTTATTCCATTCCGTTTATCTATATTAAAAAAGAGGACCCGGTTCTGACTTCACAGGAATCGGAGACGGAAGAAAGCTATTACAGCCGGATAAAAAACAGCCCGGAATTTAAGAAGTTTACGATTAATTTTCAAAAAGATGTGGAAAAGTTCAAAATCGTTCTGAATGACGTAGTGGAAAAAAACGGGCCTCTGAACATCAATGAACTGCTGGAGGATACCCTTGATTTACTCCACAACACCCACGGCACTACCCTCCATATTTTTGATATTCTGCACAATATGCGCTATTATGACGACCAGACCTATGCCCACAGCATTAACGTTGCCCTGATTTGTAACGTTTTGGCAACCTGGCTGAATATGAGCGAGGAGGATGTTTTACTGGCAACCCAGTGCGGATTACTTCATGATATAGGAAAGTTGCGCATCCCGGAAGTCATCATCAAAAAGCCCGACCGGCTGACCAACGAAGAATATAATATTATCAAAACCCATGCTCTGGAAGGATACAATATACTGCAAAAATGCAATGTGAATACCCACATCGCCAACGCCGCCCTTTTGCACCACGAACGTTGTGACGGCAGCGGCTATCCCTTCGGCCTTTCCTCTGCACAGATTGACCCCTTCGCCAAAATCGTGGCTATTGCAGACGTATACGAGGCCATGACTGCCACCAGAGTATACCGAAGCGCCCTATGTCCTTTCACTGTGCTTTCCCTGTTCGAAAGCGAGGGCATTAAGAAATATGATGCCAATTATGTTATGACCTTTATGGAAAACGTGCTGAATACCTATATTTTAAATCGAGTCCGTTTAAGTGACGGACGCAAAGGAGAGGTGGTTTTAATTAACCGGCATGCCTTAAGCCGCCCTCTCATCCGCTGCGGCAGTGAGTATGTCGATTTAAGCAAAGAACCCGACACTCTTGTCATTGAGGAAATAATTTAATCTTAACAGTGCTACATATTCTTTTTTCCTTAATAAAATCTTCTAAAAAACTGCCGTAAGGCTATCTGGCTCATGCCGATAATCTTACGGCAGTTTTTTAGAAGATTTGAATGGTTAGACAGAAAATAATTGTTGAATTTTCCTGCTTCTTATGTTATCTTAAACGTAAGGAAAGCACCCACTCCAAAGGTGGATGCTTCCAGTTTAGGTTAAAGAATGTCCTTACGGACACCGCCTATCCTGTGGTTCAGACAGGATAGGCATTTTTATTTTCGCTTATTATTTCTCTTATCGAGAAAGGCAAGCAACGCAACAATTAAGCTACCAAAGGACATCAGCATTCATCCAAACTAAGCCTGTCTTCTGGTTCCTGCAACTTCACCACAAGTTTTACACAAACAAATAGCCGTTCTACTCTTAGATAAAGTTTAGAACGGCTACTCTGTATAGTTACTTTTATTTTGCCGGAGTAATTGAAATACATTCACCTTCCGACCATCCTGTTGGGCATATGAATCGGTGGAGAGAATGCCCATTTTGTGGCCTTCTCCGGGCGTGAGCATTAGTACTCCTTCTCACACTAGCTGACCTTCAGTTTAAACTTCTGAACTTCCCGCTCCGTTTCCACTTTTTCAATCTGTGCTCCCAAAGCCTGCAGCTTCATATCAAAATCCTCATATCCCCTCTGGATATACTGAATCTCGTCAATCATGGTGAAGCCTTCTGCTGCCAGGCCTGCCAGCACCAGTGCTGCTCCCGCACGCAAATCAGGGGCGCTTAAGCTGGCTCCTGTATATCTGGAAACTCCGTTAATGATGGCAGTATTTCCTTCCACCTTAATGTTGGCTCCCATCCTGGTCAATTCATCCACATAGCGGAATCTGTTTTCAAAAATACTTTCCGTCACAATGCTGGTTCCCTGGGATAAGCCCAGGGCCACTGCCATCTGGGGCTGCATATCCGTAGGAAAACCTGGATAGGGAAGCGTCTTTACATGAGTATGATTCAGGGGCTTGGAGGCCACTACACGAACAGCATCATCGGATTCCTCCACTTCACAGCCAATCTCTATCAGCTTAGCGGTAATGGACTCCAGATGCTTGGGAATAACATTTTTAACGGTAATGTCTCCCTTGGTCACTGCAGCGGCAAACATAAAGGTTCCCGCTTCAATCTGGTCCGGAATGATGGTATATTCGGTTTTGTGCAGACTGGTTACGCCTTTAATCCGAATAACATCTGTACCTGCCCCTTTAATATTGGCTCCCATACTGTTTAAGAAGTTTGCCAAATCCACTACATGAGGCTCCTTAGCCGCATTCTCAATAATGGTCTGTCCCTCCGCCATTACTGCCGCCATCATTACGTTAATGGTGGCGCCAACGGAAACCACATCCATATAAATATGACTGCCTTTTAACTGTTCAGCCTCTGCCGAAATCAGGCCGTGGGCTATATCCACCTTGGTTCCCAGAGCTTTCCAGCCTTTAATGTGCTGGTCAATAGGACGGCTTCCGATATTACAGCCGCCGGGGAGTACCACTTCCGCCCTTTTATACTTGCCTAACAATGCTCCAATTAAATAATAGGAGGCTCTGATTTTTTTGATAAAATCATCCTCTATTACATGGGCATTAATCTGTGAACCGTTGATTTTAACGGTATGTCTGTCTATTTTTTCTACAACAGCGCCGATGCTCTCCATGGCCTGCATTAACACATTGGTATCCCTCACATCGGGGACATTTTCTATTAAAACGGTTTCGTCCGTCATGATGGCAGCGGCAAGAATAGGCAGGGCAGCGTTCTTCGCCCCGCCAATCTCTACCTCGCCAACCAGAGGATTTCCACCTTTTATTGCATATTGTTCCATCCCTTACCTCTTACAAACAATCTACATATCATCGTATCATTGAGATAGTATAGCACATTATTTCAATTTGTAAACCTGCAAACCTTTGTTTGGTTTTAATAATAATCCAGGTAGTCCAATGGATTGACTGCCGTGCCATTCACTCGTATTTCAAAGTGTAAGTGAGGTCCCGTACTAACGCCCGTGTTGCCGCTGAGCGCAATTTTCTGTCCCTGTTTTACCGTCTGTCCAGCAGATACCAATACTTTACTTAAATGGGCATATCTGGTTTCTGTTCCTCCCGGGTGTCTGATATAAACAACGTAACCATATCCTCCCGACCATCCGGCCCTGGTTACTGTACCACCGGAAGATGCCATTACGGAAGTTCCGCTGGGCACTCCCCAGTCGATTCCCTTGTGATTGCTGGATGCCCCCTTGGTTGGGGAAGTCCTTCTGCCAAAGCGTGAGGTCAGTCTTCCACCGGAAATAGGCTTCACATAGGTGGGAGGTATCTTAGTTCCCCTTTCCACAATTTTGGGAACCGCCTCCATTACCACCTCTTCCATGATAACCTCTTTACTTACTTCCTTATCATTGCGGTAAGTAACCTGAGCCACAGCTCTGCGGAAACCGGTGGATGGCTCCTGTCTGGTAATCTCTTCCGAAGTATACCAGTCATCATTGTCAATATAAATCACCTCTGCATCATAGGCCTCTTCCAGGTATACCTGTTCCTTCCTGACGATTGACAGTTCCGGTTCGGGAACGGTGACAATCAAATCCTCTCCGATACGAATAGTAGAGTTTTCATTTTCAAGGTTCTCATTTAATTCTATGATTCTATCCAGCGGAATGTTCGTCTTTTCTGCAATCCTGGATAAAGTGTCGCCTGCAACCACTTCATAGGTCACATTGACCTCCTGGTCCTTCGTTACCTGCTCCACGGCCTCCTCAAGAGAAGAAAGCTCTCCCTCCAGCAAAAAGGCCTCCACAACCTCTACATTCTCCGCAAAATCCATTTCCATGAGACCATACTCATAATCCTCAAAGTCCTCTGCAATACCAGGCTCCAGCTCTTCGAATATGTCTTCAAAATAGCCTTCTATGCCACCCTTCCAGAAGGCAGGAATTCTCTCCTCCTCCTTTTCCTCTTCCCGAACAACATTAGCGCTCAGTACGGTCAGCTCCCTGGAAGGGTCCAGCACCAGCTTAATGCCGTAACGTCCTTTGGTATCATATTTTGCCAGGGCTGCCTCCAACAGGGTGATTACCTCTTCGGAAGTGGCAAGATTGACGGTATAATTATTGATTTTAACCGTGTAGGCACGCTGCAGCGTCTGAATCGAATTTTCCTGCAAACCAGCCACAATCCGCTCTAAAAGCACTTTATCACTGTCAATCTGTCCAAAAATTACTTCCTCTTCCTCTACCCTCAAATCCGTTCTGACATAGGTAATATCCGTAGAATCTCCGGCAATAATTTTGCGGGCCCTGGAAATCAATTCGTCTATTTTTTCCCTGGAATCCGTACATCCGATTCTGGACTCATTTAAATAAATCGTAAAATAGTTACTTCCCGCTTCTTCAACCTTCACCAGATTGGGGAGGAAAAAGACATAAAAAAAAGCGGCAAAAATCGCTGTTCGAAAAAAACTAACCCGAAGTCGTTTATAATATTTTGTGATTTTCATCATATTCTTATCCATTTATATTGCGAAAAGATGAACTTTTTATCTTATTAAACTATAGCCCTCTTTTCCGTTTTTATTCAATGTAACAATTTTGTAACATATCTATCATAACAGTATTTTTTTTTCTTGTAAAGTAAATGTTATATGATACTGTAAAAGTAATGTAACAGGCAAAGCAGAGATGAAAACACCGGACAGCGGCGAACTAAAGACCGTAGAAGTCTTTTGGCCAAAAAAGCCCTTTTAGCAGGCAATGCGCCCAAACCTTGCCGCATTGCCCCTAAAAGGGTCTATTTTTTTCGTACAGAATAGCC
>JBNMJJ010000063.1:0-9546 GCA_050873745.1 Lachnospiraceae bacterium
GGTTTTAAGGACAATGATAACGCTCAATTAAAGGTGGATTCTCTGGAGTTTACCCTGGATAAAATCTTGCAGAGCCATATCAGCGCCTTAAAAGAGACGAGGATGCTGATGCAGGAGGAACAGGTGGAGAAAACCGTGGCCATGATGGAAGAAGCGGATAAGATTTATTTCTTTGGCGTGGGTGATTCCCTTTTGACTGCACAGGAAGCAAGAAATAAATTTTTAAGAATAACGAATAAGGTAATTTGTATAGAAGATGCACATAT
Organism: Lachnospiraceae bacterium; assembly: GCA_050873745.1. Taxonomy (GTDB): domain Bacteria; phylum Bacillota; class Clostridia; order Lachnospirales; family Lachnospiraceae; genus SFDP01. The sequence continues at coordinate 267 of JBNMJJ010000063.1, forward strand.
GCAGGCAATGACGGCATCCATAGCGGACAGCCGGGATGTGATTTTTATTATTTCCTATTCGGGAGCCACCAAAGATACGGTTCATGTGGCTAAAATTGCCAAAAAAGCGGGAGCAAAGGTGGTTGGGATAACTCGATTTTTAAAATCTCCCCTGACTGTGCATACAGATACTCTTTTGGTATGCGGTTCCAATGAAGGACCCCTGGAAGGGGGAAGTATGGGGGCAAAATTGAGCCAACTGTATATTATCGATGTTCTGTTTCAGGAATATTACCGGAGAAATATGGATATTTCCAAAGACAATAATAAAAAGACCTCTAAGGCCGTAGTAGAGAAGCTGTATTGACTGTACCGTATGAGGGGGATAAAAAATGAGAAAAAGAACGCAGGAAAACGGTGAACCTGAAGAAAAGAAGGCACTGTGGAAAACCAAAGAGAAGAAAAAAAGAAATTTTACGTTGGACATTAATCTGAAATTTCAACTGTTTGCCGGTTTTCTTTTGCCTATTTTGTGTGTTGTCGTAGTAGGAGTGGTTTCCTACAAAAAAGCGGAATCCGGTATGGTTGCCAATTATGAAGCCGCTGCTATGGATACGATTCAAAAACAGGTTGAATATATTGATTTCGGTCTGTCTTTAATCCGTTCGGATGCAATGCAGGTTAAGGTGGATACGGATTTGCAGAACATGATAGGCGGAACCTATGATGACAATGAGATAAAAAGAAAAGGAGTTTTTAATAAAACCTTATCGACGCTCAGTATTAAAGTCCTGCTGAATAATTTCGTGGAAAATATTTATATTGTGCCCATGTCCAATATTGAAGTGATTAATCCCGGTTCAAACCATGCCCAGGAGGGATTTTTCGAGGTTTGGAAGGATACGCCGGAAGGAGAAGCTATTCTTAAGGGAAGGGTAAAGGGCTGGATAGGAAGCCACCCCCAACTGGATTCTTTGCTGGGAGCGGATGATTCCAAGTACCTTCTTTCCTATCTGTCTGCTTTTACCAATAACAGGGCAGTTTTGGTTGTGGACATCAGTAGCCGGGCTATTTTGGAAAGCCTTCAGGAAATCGACGTGTCCGAAGGAGGAATAATCGGTCTGATTAGTGCGGACGGCAGAGAAGTTATTTATAAGGAAGAGACGAATACCGACGAGATTACCTTTGCCAGTCAGGAGTTTTATCAAAATTGTACAGAGGCCGAAGCCGATGCGGGTACGCAGTATGTGGAATATAATGGAGAAAGGTATCTTTTCCTTTACTGCAGAAGTAAAGAAACAGGTGCAACCTTAGTTTATATGGTTCCCCACAGGAAGGTTACCGCCACAGCCCGGGAAATCTGGAGAGTAACCATCATTCTGGTCATTATCGCCTGCGTTCTTGCCACTTTGGTAGCGGGAGGAATTTTCTTCAACGTTAATGGCAATATGAACAGTATTATTAAACGCCTGAAGATGGTAGCAGGGGGAGATTTGACGGTACAGATGAAGACCAGAGGACGGAGTGAATTTACCATACTGAACAGGCATATTGCGGAGGTGATTATTAATACCCGTAAACTGCTTCAGCAGATGGAGGGGATTATTGTGCTGGTCAATAAAGCTGCCGTGGATGTAGAAGAGGTTTCCAGAGAAATGGAGGTTTCTTCGGCAGGAATTATTGAGGCTCTGGAAGATATTGATAAGGGAGTCAGCCAGCAGGCCCATGATTCACAGCGATGTCTGCTGCAGATGGATGGCTTATCCCAAACCATCGAAGAAATCAGTGAAGAGATGAACAATACGGAAGGAAACTCTTCCCGTACCAGGGACGTGGCAAACAGAAGTATCGTGACTATGGAGGGCTTAACCAAACAGACTCAGGATACCATCAGCGTTACCGGAAGGGTAAAAGAGGATATTAGCCTTTTAGCTAAAAAATCCAAAGAAATTCGTGGTTTTGTGGATATTATTTCTCAGATTGCCAATCAGACGAACTTATTGTCACTGAATGCTTCTATCGAGGCAGCCAGAGCGGGAGATGCAGGAAAAGGCTTTGCCGTTGTAGCAGAAGAAATCCGTAAGCTGGCGGATGGTTCCCGGCAGGCAGCGGAGGAAATCAATAAGGTTGTGGAAACTATAGAAAAGCAGACCCAGGATACGGTAAAAACAGCATTAAAGGCAGAAGTCATAGTAAAGAATCAGGCAGATACAGTGGAAGAGACGAAGAAAACCTTCCGGGAAATCTGTCAGTCCACAGAAGAAATTATGGAGGATATTCGCCAGGTTACAGGCAGTGTAGAGAAGATGAACAATCAGCGGGGAGGAACCCTGGAGGCCATATCCAGTATTTCTGCCGTTTTGCAGGAAACGGCCGCCTCTTCTGCCAATGTATACAGCATTGCCCGGGGACAGGAGGAGATTGTGGGTTCCCTGAACCAGGCCAGTAAAGAACTGAAGGACAAGATGGAGGAACTGCAGAGGGCTGTTTCTCTGTTTAAAACCAATTAATACTTGAATAAGTGAGCCTTAGATGATACTGTCACATAAGAACTTCTTATGTGACAGTCATTTTTTAGCAGGGAGGAAGATATGTACGATAAATTAACCAAATCAGATATTAAAAAGATGCAGGAGGAAATCGAATATCGGAAGCTGGAACTGAGAAAGCAGTTATTGGAGGATGTGAAAGAAACCAGAGCTCACGGTGATTTAAGCGAGAACTTTGAGTATCATGCGGCAAAGAAGGAAAAGAATAAGAACGAAAGCCGAATCCGCTATTTGGAAAGGATGATAAAGACGGCCCAGATTATAGATGATTCTTCTAAAGAGGACGAAGTAGGCATGAATAACCGGGTGGAGGTCTATTTTGAAGAGGATGATTTAGTGGAAAACTATCGGATAGTGACCACCGTAAGAGGTGATTCCCTGAATCAGCTAATCAGCATAGAATCTCCCCTGGGAAAAGCCCTGCTGGGCAAACGGGTGGGAGACCGGGTAGAGGTACAGGTAAATCCGGGCTACAGCTATTATGTAGTGGTAAAAGCCATAGATAAAACCGTGGATGATAAGGGAGACAGAATACGCAGTTATTAAAGAATCGATATGAGCATAGATGAGTTACGTTACAACAGGGCAAAACAGAAAATAATGGATGGATGCAGCCTTAAGGGGGGAATCGGAACCTTATCGGAAAAGACGGTCCATGCAGTCTTAAAAAATTATTATGAATCGGATACGACAAAACAGGAGGTTCCCCTTTTCAATCTGGTGGCGGATATTTTTACCGGGAAGGAAATCGTGGAGATACAGACCAGAAACTTTTTTCCCCTGAAAAAGAAGCTGGAGATTTTTCTGCCCCATTATCCGGTTACCATCGTCTATCCCCTTCCCCGAAAAAAGTGGGTTATCTGGATTAATCAGGACACCGGTGAGCTGAGTGAAAAAAGAAAATCACCGAAAACAGGTACACTTTATGACGCTTTTAAGGAATTATATAAAATCAAAGAATATCTGGGCCATGAAAATCTTACCATCAGGGTGGCCTTTCTGGATATGGAAGAATACAGGCTGTTAAATGGCTGGAGCAGGGATAAAAAGAGAGGAAGCCACAGGTACGACAGGATTCCGCTGGATTTTATTGAAGAGAAGGAGCTGACCTGTCCCAGGGATTATTTACAGCTTATTCCTTATGAGCTGGAAGAGCCTTTTACGGTAAAAGACTTTGCCAGGGCGGCAAAAATCAGACAGAACCGGGCAGGGCAGGTACTGCATATCCTGCATTACCTGCAGCAGGTGGAACGGATAGGAAAAACGGGCAATGCCTACCTTTACCGGGTGAAGGATGACGGAACAAGCCCTGGGGCCAAAATTTAATAGAAAATTAATTGACCTGTATATCCGATAAAGCTAAGATAAACTAATATATATAACAACAGGGCTACTTTTGGCAGCTTTCAAGGAAGGAAAAAATTATGTTCAAAATCCTAAGATACTTAAAGGAGGTAAAATTCAGTGCTTTCGCCATCATCCTTTTTCTGTGCGTACAGGCATACTGTGAGCTTTCTCTGCCTGCCTACACTGCGGACATCATCGACATCGGCATAATGCAGGGAGGAGTGGAAAATGGCGGAGTTACCGCCGCTGCAGACTGGTCGGTGCAGTTAAATTATCTTCTGCAAACCGGAATGAAGATGTTGGGAATGACTTTGCTGATGCTGGTCTGTGCCGTATTGGTGGGACTTTTATCCTCCAGAGCGGGAGCATTGATTGGAAAAAACCTGAGAGAAAGGGTATTTAAAAAAGTAATCTCTTTTTCCCATGCGGAGATAGACCAGTTTTCCACCGCTTCATTAATTACCAGAAGCACCAACGACATTCAGCAGATTCAGATGGTTTCTATTATGCTTCAGAGAATGGTGGCCTACGCACCCATTATGGGAATTGGAGGGATAATCAAGGTAGCCAATACGAAAACCGGAATGGACTGGATTATTGCGGTGGCGGTGGGAGCAATCTTCCTTCTGGTGATTACTCTGATGCGAATTGCCCTGCCTAAATTTAAAATCGTACAGACGCTGATTGACCGTTTAAATCTGGTATCCAGAGAAATTCTCACCGGAATTCCCGTAATCCGGGCATTCAGCCGGGAAGAGTATGAGATGAAGCGTTTTGACGGGGCAAACCAGGAATTGATGAAAACCCAGATGTTTACCAACCGGGTAATGACCTTTATGATGCCCATGATGATGTTAATTATGAACAGCATTACGGTTCTGATTGTGTGGGCAGGGGCCAGAGGCGTCAATCTGGGAAACCTGCAGGTAGGTGACATGATGGCCTTTATTACCTATACCATGCAGATTGTTATGGCCTTTCTGGTTTTAACCATGATTTCCATTATGCTGCCCAGAGCAGGAGTGGCAGCAGACCGTATTGAAGAGGTTTTAAATACGGAAGTAGTCATTAAGGACAAAGAGACGGTCAGAGATGATGAACTGAAAGAGGTGAAGGGGGAAATTACCTTTGAACAGGTAGATTTCCGGTATCCCAATGCGGATGGGAATGCGCTGGAAAACATCAGCTTTACCGCCAGTCCGGGAAAAACAACGGCAATTATCGGAAGCACCGGCTGCGGCAAATCCACTCTGCTTAACCTTATTCCCCGTTTTTATGACGTAACCGCAGGAAGGGTTCTTATTGACGGAATAGATATACGGGAATTTTCCCAGAAAAAATTACACAGCCTGCTGGGCTTTGTCCCTCAAAAGGCAGTGCTTTTTTCCGGAACCATTGCTTCAAACCTGAAATTCGGCGGAGAGCATATAGGGGAGGAGGCTATGAAAAGGGCGGCCTCCATTGCCCAGGCAGAGGAGTTTATCGGCCAAAAGAAGGACCGATATGACAGTGAAATCGCTCAGGGAGGAAACAACGTATCGGGAGGACAGAAGCAAAGGCTTTCCATTGCAGGAGCCATTGCCGCTAATCCCAAAATCTATCTTTTCGACGACAGCTTCTCCGCTTTGGATTACAAAACGGATGCGGCCCTCCGCAGGGCCCTGCGGGAAAACACGAAGGAGGCAACCGTAATCATTGTTGCCCAGAGAATCAGCACCATCCTTCATGCAGACCAGATATTGGTACTGGAGGAGGGCAGGATTGTAGGCAGGGGCACCCATGAGGAACTGTTAAAGAACTGCGGGGAATATCTGGAGATTGCCAGGTCCCAGTTATCGGAAGCAGAATTGAAGGGAGGGGAGGCAGTATGAGTCAGACTTCAGGAGCTCCCAAAAGGCATGGCTTCGGCCACGGACATCCCGGCGGTATGATGCCCGGGGAAAAGGCGAGAGATTTTAAAGGAACCTCGGGAAAACTGATTAACTATATGGGAAACTATAAATTTGCCATTGTCGCCGTAATCTTTTTTGCCATAGGAGGAACGGTCTTTAATACGTTAGGCCCAAAGGTACTCAGCGGGGCCACCACCGAAATCTATACTGGACTGGTGGCAAAGCTGTCCGGCACAGGGGAAATTGATTTTGGGAAAATAGGCAGGATTTTAACGCTTTTGCTGGCGCTGTATCTGCTTGGCTCCATCCTTTCCTTTACCCAGGGCTGGATAATGACGGGAATTTCCCAGAAGCTATGCTATAAGTTAAGGGGAGAGATTTCCGAAAAAATCCATCGCCTGCCTTTAAGCTATTTTGAATCCAAAACCGTAGGAGAGGTATTGTCCCGGATTACCAATGATATAGATACCCTGGGACAGAGCCTTAACCAGAGCGTAACCACCCTGATTACGGCAGTAACCACCATAGTGGGGGTTCTCATCATGATGCTCAGCATCAGCCCCCTGATGACCCTGATTGCCCTGGTGATTCTGCCCGTTTCAGGAACCTTTGTGGGAATCATCATAAAGCACAGCCAGAAATACTTCATTGGCCAGCAAAAATACCTGGGAGAAATCAACGGACAGGTGGAAGAAACCTACAGCGGACAGAATATTGTTAAGGTATTTAACCGGGAAGAGGTCATTACAGAGGAATTTCAAAGAATCAACGAGAAATTATATGCTTCTGCCTGGAAATCACAGTTTTTTTCCGGTCTGATGCAGCCCATTATGACTATGGTGGGAAATCTGGGTTATGTGGCAGTAGCCATCAGCGGAAGCTATCTGACAATTAAGGGAAGGATTCAGGTAGGAGATATTCAGGCATTTATCCAATATGTGAAGAATTTTACCCAGCCTATAACCCAGATTGCCCAGGTTTCCAATATGCTTCAGTCCATGGCAGCGGCTGCGGAAAGGGTGTTTGAATTTCTGGAAGAGAAGGAAGAGGACGGTGGTGCAGCTAACCCGATTTCCATAGAGAAGATTGAAGGAAGTGTGGACTTTGAGCACGTTGCCTTTGGTTATACCGAAGACAAAAAGGTTATTCACGATTTTAGCTGTCGGGTAGAGCCGGGACAGATGGTGGCTATCGTGGGCCCCACGGGAGCAGGAAAGACCACTATGGTAAAGCTCCTGATGCGCTTTTATGATGTGGAAGAAGGCGCCATTAAGGTGGACGGACATGATGTCAGGGAGTTTAACCGTTCCCAGTTAAGAGAGGTTTTTGGAATGGTGCTGCAGGACACCTGGCTGTTTAAAGGCAGCATTATGGAAAATATCCGTTACGGAAGGCTGGACGCTACTGATGAAGAGGTGGTGGAGGCGGCAAAAGCGGCCCACGCCCATCACTTTATCCAGACCCTGCCGGGAGGCTACCAGATGGAACTGAATGAGGATGCCAGCAACGTTTCCCAGGGACAGAAGCAGCTATTGACCATAGCAAGGGCCATTTTGGCCAACAATCCGGTTCTGATTCTGGACGAGGCCACCAGCAGTGTGGACACCCGAACGGAAAGAAGAATCCAAAAGGCTATGAACAATCTGATGCAGGGAAAAACCAGCTTCGTCATTGCCCACCGTCTTTCCACGATTCAGGATGCGGACTTGATTCTGGTAATGAAGGATGGGGACATTATCGAGCAGGGCACTCATGAAGAGCTTTTAGAGCAGGCCGGATTCTATGCCAGCCTGTATCAGTCACAATTTGAAAATGCAAGTTAAAACACACAGAAGAAAAGAAGGAGAAGAGAATGAATCAGGATAATCAGGGGGAAAGAATCCCCCGATACTCCCCAAAGGACGTTTGGGGAAAAGGAAAGAAGGCCGTAATTGGAGTAATCGCCGCAGCGGCAGCAGTAACACTGGCCTTAAACTGCTCTTACCAGATAAAGGAGCAGGAACAGGCCGTACTTACCACCCTGGGAAGGGCAGAGGCGGTGACGGAGCCGGGGCTTCACTTTAAAATTCCTTTTATCCAGCAGGTGCAGAAGGTCAATACCACTATCCAGGGCTTTCCCATCGGCTATGTTCTGGATACGGATGCCTCGGTGGAAGAAGAGTCGGTAATGATTACCAGTGACTTTAATTTCATCAATGTGGATTTTTTCGTAGAGTATAAGGTTTCCGACCCGGTAAAAGCGGTTTACGCATCTGAGAGTCCGGAGAAAATTCTGAAAAACCTGTCCCAGAGCTGTATTCGTACGGTCATTGGCAGCTACAATGTGGACAGTGTGCTGACCACCGGGAAAAATGAGATTCAGGCAGCCATCCGGGAAATGATTACGCAGAAGCTGGACCAGCATGATATTGGCATTTCGTTGGTGAACATTACGATTCAGGATTCAGAGCCTCCCACCATAGAGGTCGTGGAGGCATTTAAGAACGTGGAAACGGCTAAGCAGGGAAAAGAAACGGCCATTAACAATGCCAACAAATACCGTAATCAAAAGCTGCCGGATGCCCAAGCGGAAGCGGACAGAATTATTAAAGAGGCAGAAGCCTATAAGCAGGAGCGAATCAATGAGGCGGCAGGACAGGTAGCCAGGTTTAATGCCCTTTATGAAGAGTATGTGAAAAATCCTGGGATTACCAAGCAGAGAATGTTCTATGAGGCGATGGAAAAGGTTCTCCCGGATTTGGAGGTTATCATCGATTCCGGAGACGGAGTGCAGAAGGTTCTGCCTCTGGATTCTTTCTTTTCCATAGAGGGAACGGTGAAAAGCAGCCAGGGAGTGACAGAGGGTGTTTCCGGAAAGAGCGCTGCTCCAGACAGCCCGCAGACCACAGAAGAACAGGGGGAGGAATAAAAAGATGAAAAAAGCAGGAAAAGCAACAGCTATTGTTATCTTTGCAGCAGCCCTTTTTCTGGGGCTCTCCTCTCTGGTGATTACCCGGGAAAATGAATATACGGTTATCCGCCAGTTTGGGAAAATTAACCATGTCAGGATAGAGGCCGGAGTGAGCTTTAAGGTTCCTTTTCTTCAGACGGCGGCAACTCTGCCGAAGCAGATTCTGGTATACGACCTGGCACCTTCGGACGTCATTACCAAGGATAAAAAGACCATGATTACAGACAGCTATGTACTTTGGCAGATTACCGACCCGGTTAAATTCGTCCAGACGCTGAACAGCTCTATCGGCAGTGCGGAAAGCAGGATTAATACCGTTGTATACAATGCCATTAAAAACGTTATCGGTTCACTTCTTCAGGAGGAGGTTATCTCCGGAAGAGACGGGGAGCTGTCAGAAGCCATTATGGACAATATCGGGGGTACATTCAGTCAGTATGGGATTGAAGTGATTGCCATTGAAACGAAACAACTGGATTTACCCAATGATAATAAGGCGGCCGTGTATGAACGGATGATTTCTGAACGGGGCAATATAGCGGCTACCTACACTGCTGAAGGCA
>JBNMJJ010000064.1:0-9456 GCA_050873745.1 Lachnospiraceae bacterium
ACCATGGCGACGGAGCATGACCCGGATTTTGCTTTCACCAAATATTTATCCAGTCATGGCGTAGTGGTGAGCATCGGCCACTCCGGTTCCACCTACGAACAGGCGGTAATGGCTTTTGCCAACGGCGCCACCTCCATGACCCATGTATACAATGGAATGACTCCCTTCAACCACCGTGCCAACGGCCTGGTAGGCGCTGCCTTCCGCCTGCGTACCATGTACGGTGAAATCATCTGTGACGGCAATCATTCCACCACCGCTGCCTTAAATACCTATTTCATGTCAAAGGGACCCGATTTTGGCATTATGGTATCTGACGCATTAATGGCAAAGGGCACTCCTATCGGCAGTAAGTTCCTTTTTGGCGGCAATGAAATTGAAATCTATCCCGATGGCAGCGCACACCTTACCTCCACCGGAGGCCTGGCAGGCTCCACATTGAAATTAAATGACGGCCTCCGTATTTTAGTGGAAGAAGCCAACGTTCCCTTCAATTATGCCATCAATTCCTGTACCATCAACCCCGCCCGCTGTCTGGGCATAGATGACCGCAAAGGAAAGATTGGCGCTGGCTTCGACGCCGACCTGGTGGTTCTGGATGCTAACTACGACGTCCTTCAGACCTACTGCCGCGGTGAGGCATGGCTGTAAATCTCAGTAACTGTTTACACGGTACTGGAGGATAACCAGTCCTAATTCAAGATGTATGGAGGAAGAAGAATGAAACATCCGCTTCAGCAAATGATAGACAGACGTAAAAATGGGGAAATCTGCGGTATTCCCTCTTACTGCAGCGCCAATGAACTGGTTCTGGAGCAGGCCCTGAGACGGGCCAAAGCCCTGAATACCCCCACCTTAATTGAGGCAACCGCCAATCAGGTAAACCAGTTCGGCGGTTATACCGGAATGCTGCCCAGGGACTTCTATGGTATGGTTATGCAAATGGCGCAGAAAATCGGTTTACCGGAAAACATGATTATTCTGGCCGGCGACCATCTGGGCCCTCTTACCTGGCAGAACCTTCCCGAAAAAGAAGCTATGGCCAATTCCATAGAGCTGGTTTACCAATATGCCCGGGCAGGCTTTACCAAGATTCATCTGGACACCAGTATGAAGGTAGCCGATGATTCAGAGGGCCTTTTGTCCACTGAGACCATTGCCCGAAGAGGAGCCGCTTTGTATAAGGCCGCTATAAAAGGATATGAAGAGTTAAAAGCCGAAAAGCCTGAGGCCATGCGCCCCGTATTTATTATCGGAAGTGAAGTACCCATTCCCGGAGGCGCCCAGGAGGAGGAAGACTCTCTTGCGGTTACCAGCCCTGACGCCTTCAGGGATACGGTAGCCACCTACCAGCGTGTATTCGCCCAGGAGGGCATTGCAGAGGGCATGAAGGACGTCATTGCCGTCGTAGTTCAGCCCGGTGTGGAATTTGGTGATGAACAGGTTTTCCTATATGACCACGATGCCGCCGCAGACCTGTGCGCTGCTTTGAAGGAATATCCGGGAGTTTGCTTCGAAGGCCATTCCACCGATTACCAGAGCCCTGAATGCTTAAAAAATATGGTTCAGGACGGAATCGCCATTCTGAAGGTAGGGCCTGCTCTGACCTATGGTTTGAGAGAAGCCCTTTTCGCCCTGAGCCTGATGGAAAAGGAACTGGTTCCGGAAGAAAAACAGGCCGGATTTATAGAGACTCTGGAAAAGGTGATGCTGGAGAATCCCGGCAACTGGCAGAAGCACTACCACGGTGACGACAAGGAGCTTGCTTTGGCAAGAAAATACAGCTTTTCCGACCGGGCCCGTTATTATATCGGCCTGCCCCAGGTGGTGGCTTCCATGAATAAACTCTTTGATAACCTCAGAGAATACCAGATTCCCATGAATATGCTGCATCAGTATATGCCCCTCTCCTATGCCCGGGTAAGGGACGGTATCATCCCTCTGGACCCTAAGGAGCTGGCTTTAGACGGAATTCAGACCTTTATGAGCGACTATGAATATGCGGTAGGTCTGGTTTAATTTTCATCTGCGGAAAGGATGATTACTATGGATTTTGGTTTTAATTCTCTGCTTGAGACTCCGACCTTTAAATTTGTTTTTCATGAAGTCGTGTGCATTCTGGGTATCCTTTATTACCTGGCTCCCACCATCACACGTCTTCGGGAAAAAAAGGAAAACCGCCCCTTTACCACCTCCTGGAAGTCCCTGAAAAACGTAGTGGCAACCTATATCCTGCTTGCTGAATCTTTCTTTGTATATGAAGATATTCGTACAGGAATCATCACTCAGACAGAGGTTGCTGTCGTCAGCCAGGTGTTGGCGGTTGCCGTTATTCTTACCGCTTACTTTGTACTGCGTGACCCCCAGGACAAAAAGGTGAGAGGGCCTGTTACAAAGCACAAATGGAGCAGATAAACAAGAGACGTGTGCCGCCGGGCGCACAAACAGAAGGCTGTTTAGACTTTAAGTCGAAACAGCCTCTCTTTCCTTCTGCTTCATCGATGCCTTTTTCTTATACATCGCTTCGTCTGCACGTTTAAAGACATCCTGATAGCTCTTATCCTTTTTCCTGTCAAAAACAGCCAATCCTGCTGCAATGGATAATCTGTCCTCCGGCACTTTAGCCCTTGAGACCTTCTCTTCCATCTGCTGTCCAAATCTTTCTAACAACTGGTCTATAGCGTCCAAATCTTCACCCATCAGCAGAACAATAAATTCATCTCCTCCAATGCGGAAAACAGGACTTTTCTTAAAATTGCCACAAATCAGTTTACAGCAGTTGATAATATAACGGTTTCCGGCTTCGTGGCCATAATTATCATTTACCGCTTTCAAGCCGTTAATATCCAGCATAAGAATGCCAAACCGGTCGGCTCCCATTTGAAGACCGCTATCCAGTTTACTGATTTCTTCATCATATGCCGTTCTGCTTTTTACTCCGGTAAGCGGGTCCGTATAAGCCAAATCATTCATTCGCTCCATATTCACCCGCAGACAGTCTACGGTTTTCTGGAAGCTTCTGGAAAGTTCGCCCACCTCATCCCGAGACTGGTTCTTCAGCGTCACATTCAGATTCCCCTCTGCAATCTGCCTTGAAGCCTTTGTCAGCTCCTTCAGAGGTTTTACAATAGGCTGGGTATATGCCACCGTAATCGAAATACAGATAATGGAAACCAAAATAGAAGAAAACAGAATATTTCTCGTCAATTCTACATTCTGCCTGTCCGTTTCCCGGATGGGAGCCGTTGCTACCAAGCGCATTCCATTTTCCAGATTACAGTAGGTCATCCTCATTGCCTGCCCTTCATACTCATAGGAAAATACAATCTCATTATGCCCATCCTTATCCAGTATGCTTACAAATTCCTCCCATTCAGCATGATCGTGCTCAACGGGACAGGCTTCCGCTCCCAGAGGATGATAAATCACATTATGGTTCCTGTCCAGCATATAAGCAAAGCCGGTATCATAAATGGGCATTGAATCAATCTTTTGAACCACATCCTCAAAAAGAATATCCATCCCTACAATCCCAATAAGAATCTCATTCTGGTATAGAGGCATCATATAGGAAATAACCTGCTCCTCTATTTTTTCATCATAGTAGGGCGCCAGCCAGATTGCCTCACCGTCAGCCGCCGTTTTGTAGTACCGGTCCAGATTTCCCCTTCCGGAAACTGCCTCTGAAAAATCCCCGGCGTTCTGCTTCGCCAGCTCCTCATTATGGCTGATTTTACTGTAAAATATATCCCTGTCTGCAGATATGATTTCCGGGTTAAAGTAGAGGTAAGCAGCCACCGCCGCCCTGGTGCTGTCTGCGGTGCCAAGGAGCATATACTCCATTCTTCCCAGATACTCTTCCCTCACTTCTTCATCCTGCATACTATTGACAATATCCTGCTGCTGCAGGGCATTGTGGGCCACAATCTGGACTGACTGCTCAACACTGAGAAACATGCTGTCCAAACGTGCCCCTACCTCCCTGCATATGGAATTTATCGTTCTGGCCACACTTTTATTATTAGTACGAACGGCGTAAATTACGCCTAATCCGCCTACAACCCCCGCTGCAAGCAGAATGACTATCATAGTCAATACGATGAATTTAGTTTGAATAGAAGTCAGATACTTTTTCATTTGTTCACTGCCTCTCCTGGCAATTCTAAATTGCCGTCTCAGATTTAGGTTTATTTTAGCACAAAAATATCAGGAAAAAAAGAAGAACCTTTTTGCGCCGGATTCCGCTTTTTTATTTCAGGAAAGCAGTTGAAAATACTCCAGGGCCTTCGCCAAACCGTCTTCATCGATATGCTCCGTAACGTAATCCGCCGCTTCTTTTACCCGTAAAACAGCATTTCCCATCGCCACTCCGATTCTGGCAAACCGCAGCATCTCTATATCGTTCTCCCCATCACCGAAGGCCATGATTTCCCCACAGTTCATTCCATAACGGGCTAATATCCGTTCCATTCCCGCCACCTTTCCTCCGGTCCTGGCAATGAGATCCACTCCTGCCGGGTTCCATCTGGTCATTCTGCAGCCTTCCGGTATCAGAGGACGAAAACGCTCCTCCTCTTCCTCCCTGATAAAAGCAATAGCGGTATAGATGGGAGCTCCATCATAGCATGAAACCTCCGGCAGGGGTGTAGAAATTTCTTTCTGTGTCTGGCGGACGGTATCGTTGATAAAATTCACATACAGCCGATTCTCCTCCACCAGCATAAGGGGCTCCTCATTTCCCTGAAATATTTTCACAAGTGCTCTGGCATCTTTTTCCTCCAGAGGATTTCTATAGATGACTTTCTTTTCTCCATCTGCACAAAGCTGACCGTTCAGGGTCACAAAACCATCAAATTCTATCCCTTCCAGAGGCAGCTTCTCCAAATCCCTGAGATGCCTGCCGGTGGACATGAAAATCTTTATTCCTTTTTCCCTTAATTGCTTAAGACTTTTTCTGGTGCTCTCCGGCACCTTCTTCTGCTCATGAGAAACCAGCGTTCCATCTACATCAAAAAAACAGGCTTTAATCATAGTCATGTTCTCTCCGTTTCAAAGTCTTCTGTTGCTTCGTCCAGTATAACAGAAAACCTGCCATTATTCACGAACAGTTTTTGGAAACGGAGTGGGATGGCTGGGCTGGGAAAGACTTGCTGGGGATTGCTGAGCTTCTGGGGGAAGGCTTGCTGGAGATTACTGAGAGCCTGGGCCGCAAGACTTGCTGGGGATTGCTGGACGCCGACGGAAACCAGGCTCGGTGGGCAAAGAGAATTTTTTCACTTTCTGCTGCCCTTATTGCTCTGCTTTTCCAGTAAAAATAGCTATATATTTTCCTATTTGGGCATATGCAGAATAATCTTTACCTTCTGCCCCTGATACATAACAAAACGGGGTAGGGAAGATAACTTTTTCTCCCTTTGCCCCGTTTAGGTTTAAAATAAGTAAATAAGCAGCATTTTCTCATGCTTATATGGGCATTTTCAATCACTTATTCTGTATGTGCCCAACAAGTAACTCTTTTACTAGCCCCGATGTAGCTTTTCAGCCTGTCTTTGGCCATATTTAGTCATATAATGAAGCGCCGTATCTACATTTCCTGTAAATTTTCTGTCCCAGTACGACAAACAAAGAAATCCCCAGGTAAAGAGTAGATGCAAGCCCAATCATCACCTCAAAAGCGAAAAAAATAATCATAGCTATATTTTCCATATTTATATTCTCCTATCTTATCCAATATTTTTCCGTCATGTCGGCAGACTTTACCGATAAAACTGCATGAAATTAGCAGCACAGACAGCTTCCTGAATGTCTTGCCCGAAATTGGCAACACAAATAAGCCTATGAAACCATAGGCGCATATAAAACAGGGAAATTATTTTTTTCCGTCCTGACCATGAATATACTTTAGAACAGCAATCTCTCTGCGGCGAGGCTGATTACTACATAAAATAACCGCCGACAGAAAAACGAGAAGACACGGCAGAATTTCCTCAATAGGAATCAGTTCCACAGAAATCCTGCTGTTGAAGTTATTGCCAAACCGCTGAACAATGCGTAAAACTCCCTGCATTCCTGCAATAACGCCCCCTGTACAGGCTTTGGCATAAGAATAGTCTGATGAAGGCTTCACAAAGCTGACGGCCTGCTGCCCTTTTGCGGCAGGCAAAGAAGCGGAACTGGCTTCTATCGTTTTCAAGCCAATTCCGGAAACCAGCACTATGACTGCCATAACAGCCACAATTAACCTGCTAAGTCTGGTCTTCATGCTACCCTCCATGATGCCGCTTCTGAGGCATCTCAAATCAGTGGGAAGAATGCCCTAAAAAGGGCATTCTCCGGACGTGCCCCCGGCATATGCTTCTTCGCATAAGCCTCTGAACTTCTTAACGCATACCCTCTGGGCATGATTTTGCCCTCTGGCGTGAGCTCTGGAAGTTCTCTTCCTACTACTTGACATTGTAGCAAAAAAGCCGTTTTTTGCCTAGAGGAATGCCAAAACTTTTAAATTCAGCCTATCTCTCATCACATTATTTTTTCATTAGCTCTGCACCACTGTGCCATCCCTGCCCAACCTTTTCTCCAATCCCATAGTACCCGTACTGAACCTGGTCAAAGACAAAAGTATTTAACCGGGCAACATCAATCTTTCCGGCATTGTCCAGAACCTTTTCATCTGCAATCACATTGACAATCCTGCCAAGAACACGCAGCCCGTAAGGCTGGCTCTGCATCTCCACAACCTCACACTCAAGCGTAATGGGATATTCCGTAATAACCGGTGCATCAACACGCTCACTCTTTACGGCATGAAGTCCGGTACGCTCAAATTTGTCTGCCATTTTGTTAGCGGTTGCAATTCCCAAAAAATCAGACTCTTTCAATGTATCCATTCCCGGTACGGCAAGGGTAAAAGCCTTTCGTGTTTTAAGATTGGCAACAGTTTTATGCTTTTCTTCGAGGTTCAGTGCAACCATATCTTCAGCACAGATACCACCCCACGCCATCATCATCACATCAACAGTATCGTCCTCATTATAGGTTCCAATCATATAAATTGGCATAGGAAACAGATACGGTTTAACTCCCAAATTTTTCTTCATAGCAATCTCTCCTTTTCAAAATCTACAGAATTGACTTTCTTTGCTTGTGATATTATAATCATAACAAGAATTATCCAAAAAACAAGTACGCACCTTTAAGTGCGATACTTACCTAAAGGAGAGTGTAGTATGGACATATCGTGTATCCAAGATGCCAGCCTGGAAGAAACGGGATTTAATTACACCATGACTCTGATTCAGGGCAAATATAAGATGTTTATTCTGTATGCACTAATGGGATATAAGGTTCTGCGTTTCAATGAATTAAAGAAATATATCAAAACCATTTCATATAAAACATTGAGCGCCACCTTAAAGGAATTAGAAGCGGATAATCTGGTTCATCGTGAGGAATATCCCCAAATTCCTCCAAAAGTCGAATACAGTCTGACAGAACGCGGCAAATCCTTAATTCCTATATTGAATCAAATGTGTGATTGGGGGGAGAAAAACCGCCTTTAAATCGGCTCTGCCATTTTACTGATAAACAATGGGGGATAGTTCTGCAATTTGACGAATTACCAAAGTTCTAAAAAAGTCTTCAGCGTCAATATGAGGAATATCCCCTTCAAAGATGGTTATATCCACACCATTGTGTCGTGTATTGTATTCTGCATATGCGAAGACCATTCTCAACTGGTGGAATCCCCCAGTTTTTGGCGTACTTCCCTAAGGCTCATCTTGTTTTTGCGTGCCAGAGCCGCCAGCTCATCGTACTCATACTTTTTCCGGCTGATGCCCCAGCCGCCGGCCTCTTTATAATGGATTTTGCCAAGCGGAGACTCCTCTTCTTTCATGCTTCTTTCCAGGAGGTAACGCTGCGTCTGTTTCTTACGAATCCCCAAAGTAGTCGTATGCTTGAAAATAGCCTGAACCAGCCCCTTCTTTTCCTTTTCTTTACACAGTACACAGATTTTGGTGCCGGGACGGGATTTTTTCATTCCGATGGGAACAGTGTAAACCTCCAGGGCACCTTCTGCCAGAAATTCCTCCAGAGCAAAACCAATCTCCTCTGCCGTCATATCATCTACGTTGCAGGCCAGCTCCCAGATGGTGTCCTGCAGAAGGGTTTCTGTACCATCCTTAAGTTTGGCACATTCTTCCTGCCCGGAGATATTCTGTTCCAAATTCTGTCCACGGCCCTCCTCTGAAACCTGCTCTCCCCACATGGCCCTTACACAGTTGGCTGCTTCAAAATCCTTCTTTCCCATTCCATAGCCAATGGCTCTGATTTTCATAACAGGCATCTCCCCAAAATCAGTGGCAAAATACTTTAGCAGCGCCGCCCCGGTGGGTGTACATAGTTCCCCCTTTATTTTCCCGCCATAAACAGGAACATCCCGTAAGATATGTGCCGTTGCCGGTGCAGGTACGGGTAAAATTCCATGGGCACATCTTACCAGCCCGCTCCCCACATGGACAGGGGAAACAATCACCCGGTTGGGAGAAAGTTTGTCCATCAGCAGGCAGACTGCGGCAATGTCCGCCAGCGCATCCATGGTTCCCACCTCGTGAAAATGAATCTCCTCTACCGGTACATCATGAGCCTGGCTTTCGGCCTGGGCAATCAAACCGTAAACTGCCAGAATATCTTCTTTTACTCTATCAGGCAGGGATAAATGCTCCTTTACCAGATGCTCTATACGGTGAAGGGAGCTATGGTGATGGTGGTGATGTCCCTGGCTGCGGCCAGGCTCATGGTGATGGCACTCATGGCTGTGACCGATTTCGTGATGATGTTCATGACTGTGACCGGGCTCGTGATGATGATGCTCATGGCTGTGACCAGATTCATGCTGGTGATGCTCATGGCTGTGACCAGATTCATGCTGATGATACTCATGGCTGTGACCGTTTTCGTGATGGTGATGCTCGTCTCGACGGCCTCCATGTCGGCCGCCTTCATGATGATGCCCATGCTCATCTTCGGCTCCCACATCCACACTCTCCTCCTCCACTCCTTTAACCAAAACCTTAAAACGGCTTCCCGTTATCCCACACTTTACCGATTTTTCCCATGCCACGGATACCTCCGGAAGGCCGGATTCATTTAATTCCCTGATGACCTCGCTCCTGTCCGGCAAAAGCTCCGACAAAGCCCCTGCCAGCATATCTCCGGCAGCGCCCATACTGCAATCCAGATACAATGTTTTCATTTTCCCTATCCCCTTCTCTTATTTTTGTCACGGCTTAACAACCTCTTTGCTGTTCTTTTCCTCTTTTGCCGCCAGATGATTAATCATGCTGGCCTGATAAGCGGCTCCGAAACCGTTATCAATATTTACCACGGATACCCCGCTGGCACAGGAATTCAGCATGGATAAAAGTGCTGACAGTCACTGAAAAGAAGCCCCATAAC
>JBNMJJ010000065.1:0-9443 GCA_050873745.1 Lachnospiraceae bacterium
AGACGGGGCTGCCCCAGGTATGTGCGGAACGGGAAATCCTGAAAAAGTATTTTCAGGAAAAAGAAGGAGCAGGCTTTGAATATGCCTACCGCTATCCCGGAATGAACAAGGTGCTGCAGGCGGCGGGGAGGGTAATCCGTACCCAAAGTGACTTAGGAGTAGTGGCCCTTTTGGACGAACGATTCCTGCAAAGCTCCTATATCAGGATGTTTCCCAGAGAGTGGACACAATACGAGATTACGGATGTAGATACCATCGCACATAAAATAGAAAAATTCTGGAACGAATGGTTGTAGTGGATAAAGAATTACGATATACTGAATGGAATAAGACAAATGTAGTAACGAAATTATTTGGAAACCATTTTTAACCGAAAAATTTATCAAAAAACGAAATATGACACTCGTTTTTGGAGTTATGACACATATTTTATACACCTTAGACAGGTGAAAAACTGTGGATAACTATGTGGAAACGGTGGATTTCTCATCAAAACGGACTCAAGGAGTTATCCACAGAGTAATCCACAGGTAAATGCTAAAAAATGGGAAAAAAGTGAAAAATACTGTATTGGTCAATGAGAAACAATAAACTTATGTAAACCAGGAGGTATAGTTATGTGGGTATATGAAAGTGTATTTTATCAAATTTATCCGTTGGGGTTTTGCGGTGCGCCGTTTGAGAACGACGGGGAGCTAAAACACCGTATTTGCAAGGTAGAGGAGTGGATTCCTCATATAAGCAGGCTGGGCTGTAACGCAATATATTTCTCCCCTCTATTTGAGTCGGATACTCATGGATATAATACCAGAGATTACCGGAAGCTGGACTGCCGGCTGGGAACCAACGAGGACTTTAAGCAGATTGTGGATAAGTTTCATCAAGAAGGAATCAGGGTGGTTCTGGACGGTGTGTTTAACCATGTGGGACGAGGCTTCTTTGGTTTTCAGGATGTACTGAGAAACAGAGAAAATTCTTCTTACCGGGACTGGTTCCATATTGATTTTCATGGAAATTCACCCTATCAGGACGGACTTTACTATGAAGGCTGGGAAGGCAACTATGATTTAGTGAAATTAAATCTGCGCCATGAGCCGGTTATCCAGTATCTGTTTGAAAGCATCGACCTGTGGATAAAGGAGTTTGATATAGACGGACTGAGACTGGATGTGGCTTATTGTCTGGACCATGATTTTGTACGCAGGCTCAGGGCCTTCTGCGACGCTAAAAAGCAGGACTTCTTTTTGCTGGGAGAGATGCTCCACGGAGATTATAAGACGCTGGTTAATGATGAGATGCTTCATTCGGCTACCAACTATGAATGCTATAAGGGGCTTCATTCCAGCTTTAACAGCATGAATATGTTTGAAATCAATCACTCCCTGCTCAGGCAGTTTGGCCCGGAGGACTGGACCTTGTACCGGGGCAAGCACCTGCTGTCCTTTGTGGATAACCACGACGTGAGCCGGATTGCCACCATTTTGCACAACAAAGCCCACCTGCCTCTGATTTATGCGCTGGCCTTCGGTATGCCGGGAATCCCCTGCGTTTATTACGGCAGCGAGTGGGGAGCTACAGGGGATAAAGCCCAGGGAGACCCTTCTTTGAGATTGAGTTATGATGCGCCTGAGTGGAACGAACTGACGGATTTTATTGCCAGACTGGCAGAGGCTAAAAAGAAATCGGAGGCTTTAAATTACGGAGAGTTTCGTTCCGTAGTTTTAACCAATAAACAGTGTATTTTTGAAAGAAAATCCCAGAACGAGAGGGTTTTAGTAGCCATTAATGCGGAGCAGGAGGACTATACCGCCCATTTTGATGCGGGCTGCGGTCAGGCAGTGGACTTGATTACCGGTAAGCCCCATGACTTCGGCGGGGGAAGTCTCCTGCCCGGCTACAGTGCCTTTTTCTGGAAGTGTGAGCGCTGAGAGTGAGTATGAAAGCAGTAGAAAAAGTTAAGAAAATAAGTAAAACGGGTATAGACAGGATATTTCCCAAGGGAAAAGAGAGAAAGGAAAACCGGAAGAATAGAAGAATGGGCGAACGGGTTCTGAAACGGAAAAGTCTGCTTTTTCTGAGTCCCAGCCTTATAGGTGTGGCCCTGTTTTTCGTTCTTCCCTTTGCGGTTGTGGGTTATTATTCGGTGCTGAATAACCCGATTCAGCATAAATTTGTTTTCCTGGACAATTATATCAGTGTCTGGAACAGCTCTTCTTTTAGACTGGCAGCGGCTAATACCATTAAGTTTTCTCTGGCAGCGGTGCCTCTGGCAGTGGTGCTGTCCATGACTATGGCCTTTGCACTGGAGCAGGCCATTCCCTGGAAAAGCCGCTTTCGTACCCTGCTCCTTAGTCCCATGATGGTACCCATTGCCTCTGTGGTGCTGATTTGGCAGGTGCTGTTTCATTATAATGGAGTGGTGAACGAATTTCTTCTCCATTTCGGAGGGGATAAGATTGACTGGTTTAAATCGGACTATACGCAGATTATTCTGGTGATTCTGTTCGTCTGGAAAAACCTGGGTTATAATATGATTCTGTTTATGTCAGCCATCAGCAATATCCCCAAGGAGATAATCGAGGTGGCCCAGTTGGAAAGCGCAAAGGGCTGGAGGATATTTTTCTCTATAAAATTACGGTATCTGTCCTCTACTATTTTATTTGTGACAATACTGTCATTAATAAACTCCTTTAAGGTTTTTAGGGAGGTATATATGCTGACGGGAAATTATCCCTATGATTCCTTGTATCTTTTGCAGCATTTTATGAACAACACCTTCCAGTCCCTGGATTATCAGAAGCTGTCAGCAGCCGCAATTATTATGTGCCTGTTTATGATTGTGATTATAGGAATCCTTTTCCTGACGGAAAATTATTTTGGAAGGGATATGGAAGATGCGTAATAAAAGAAAGCCGGAAGTACAGGGCCTTAAGGGACAGGTCCAAAGAGCCAAAAGAAAACTGAGAAAGCATATCGGAAAAAGGCTGTGGCTGGGTATACTGACCGCCTTCCTGATTCTGTTTACAGCGGTTTTTGTGGTTCCCATCATCTTTACCATTTGCAATTCATTTATGGGAAAAGCGGAAATATCCTCTAACTATGGAATGATTTTTGCCACTACAGATTCGGGAGCGAAGCAGTTTATTTCCGAAACGGTGAACCTGAAATTCATCCCGGACAAGGTGTCCTTCAATCAGTACATAACGGTTTTATTGAAAAGTCCGGATTATTTGATTAAGTTCTGGAATTCGGTGATTCTGGTGGCGCCTATTGTGGTATTCCAGTTGGCTGTTGCCTGTCTGGCGGCCTATGGTTTTACCCGCTACCGGGGCAGAGTAAGGGAGATAATCTTTTTTGCTTACATTATTTTAATGCTGATGCCCTATCAGGTTACTTTGGTGCCTAATTTTCTGGTGTCCGAATGGCTGAATATTCTGGATACCCGATGGGCTATCTGGCTGCCTGGAATTTTTTCGCCCTATGCCGTATTTCTTCTGACAAAATTTATGCGGCGTATTCCGAAGGCCCTATTTGAGGCGGCAAAGATTGACGGTGCGGGAGAGTGGCAGATTTTTAGTAAAATCTGTATGCCATTGTGTAAAGGAGCCCTGAGCAGTGTGGCTACTCTGGTTTTCATCGACTATTGGAATATGGTGGAGCAGCCGTTGATTCTGTTGAGCGATGAACAGATGCACCCCCTGTCCGTATTTTTATCCAAGATTAATAGCGGAGAAATTGGACTGGCCTTTGCGGTAGCTACTATTTACATGGTGCCTGCTCTTTTGGTATTTTTATATGGAGAAGAGTACCTGGTGGAAGGAATCGCTTACCAGGGCGGAATTAAAGGATAGTAGCGTGAGAAGAAATTCTAATGCTCACGCCAGAGGGCGTTTCGCAAAGAATTTCTAAGTCTCACGCTTGGAGAATGCCAAAAAACGGCATTCTCCCCGCAGATTAGAGATGCTGCACGGCAGCGGAAGGTGAGGAGATAATGAACGAAGAGAAGAAGCCTAACAGAAAGGACCTGATTAAGAATATTGCGATTATTTTTCTGGCGATTATGCTGGTATTGACCTTTTTTTCCAATACCATTATGAATTATTCGCTGCCGGAAGTGGCTACAAGCACGGTGGAGCCGGGTAGCGTTACGACCAAAATCAGGGGAACAGGAACTCTGCAGGCGGACGACCCCTATAAAGTGACCATTCAGGAAAGCAGGGTGATTTCCAGTGTGGCGGTAAAAGAAGGGGAGGTAGTGGAAAAAGGACAGGTTCTTTTCTATCTGGAGGATAAGGAGAGTACAGAGCTTGAGGAGGCAGAAAAGAAGCTGGATGAGATGATTCAGGCTTATACCACGGCTCTTTTGGCAGGAGAGATTTCTCAGGATTCCTATCAAAATATCCAAAGTGGGAATATCTCCAATGCCAACAGCTATCAGGTTCGTATAAATGAAGCGAAGCTGAAGGTGGAGACGGCCCAGGCTACGGCGGACAGTCTGGCCAGACAGATTGCCATCGCAGGAACCACCAGCAGTTCACAGGTGGATAAGGAAACGGCTCAAAAGAATGCAGAGGAGGCCAGGACTAGGGCAGCGGCCCAACGTGATGAGGCCAGAAGCCGGTTAGATACTGCTCAGGCTACCAAGGGAAATGCGGATGCAGCTTTAAAAAGCGCACAGGAAGCCCTAGCGAATATAAATACGAATACAAATACGAATGATAATACCAGTATAGTCATAGCTAAAACGGATGTTGAGAATAAGGCAAGGGACTTTTTCACCATCCTGGAGCAGCCTGGTAGAGCGGGAGAATTTCTGGAGCAGGCGAAAGCCCTGTCTATCGGTGTATATGCAGGCCAGCTTAGCACTGAGATAGAGAGTTTACCGGATGGGGATGCTCCATCCGCCAGCGATAATTCCCTAAGCCAAAAAGCCATTGCGGGCGAGGCATTAAAGAGCTTGCTGGAGGCATACGATGTTTACCAGAAGGCAGAAACCGCCCAGAGTACGGCCAGTCAGTCCCTGGATAAGGCGAAACAGGCTTTAAATGCGGCGCAGCAGGCTGTAAGCAGCGCAGAGAATGAGTTGAATGCGGCAAAAAGCGCCTATAATGATGCACAAAACCGTTATAACGAATGTGAGACTGCCCTGCAGAGCATAAGCAATGAAATCAACACGAATACAGCTAACAGCACTAAGCAAAAAGCCGACCTTGAGCGGGCCAAGATTGATGCTGATGCCGCTCTGGAGCAGGCTAAAAAAGAACTTACCCAGCTTCTTACGGACGTGGGTAAGGAACTGGATTTATCCAATCAGGGGGAAATGATTCAGCAGCAGCAGGAGGTAGTGTCCAAATTGAGAGAAAAGTCTATTGGCAGCACCATTGTGGCTCCTGTGGCAGGCACCATCAACACCATCAGCAAAACGGCGGGAGAGACCACAACCCCTGACGAGGCTCTGGCCATGATGCAGCCGGAGGGTAAGGGATATACCATGAGCTTTTCCGTAACCAATGACCAGGCTCAGAAGGTTTCGGTGGGAGAAAAGGCCGAACTGCAAAATTCCTGGTATTTTGATGAGGTTGACGCAACACTGACCAATATCCGCCCAGATACGGAAAGTCCGGGACAGAAAAAACTGCTTACCTTCAGCGTGAATGGAGACGTTCAGGCAGGACAGAGTATCAGCCTGTCCATTGGACAAAAAAGCGCCAGATACGATTTGATGGTGCCCAACAGTGCAGTGAGAGAGGATAATAACGGTAAATTTATTCTTATCGTAGAATCCAGAAACTCTCCTCTGGGCAATCGGTATGTGGCAACCCGTGTGGATGTGGAGGTTCTGGCAACAGACGATTTGAATACGGCAATTAGTGCGGCGCTGTATGGTTATGAGTATGTCATTACTACGGCAACTAAGCCGGTGGAGGCCGGAAAACAGGTAAGATTGGCGGAAGATTAATCTGAGGAGGCGAAACAGGTGAAAAAATTCATACAGCAATTCTCTCCGAAGCAGATTATTCTGACTGGCATTGCTCTATTTTGTGTACTTATATTCGGGCTGATTATTCTGGCTGAAGGACTGGTAAAGGACAGGCTCTACGACCAGCAGGCAGCCCGCCGATGGTCCGATGGGAAGGATTCAGCGCAGATTAGCTGTTTTTTTTCGGAAAAAGAGGTTACCGATGCAACCTTCTATCTGGGCATTAGAGAGAGCGTGGATAAGGCACTCAAAGAGGCATCCATCAGCCTGGAAAATGAAAAGGCAAGATTGTGGATAGACGCCGTCAGCCAGCCGGGTAAGATAACCATGGCCAACGGTTCCAAATCGGTGGAGCTGGCAGCCTTCGGTGTAACCGGTGACTTTTTCCAGTTCCATCCCCTGTATATGGAAAAGGGTGCCTATTTTGGCCCGGACAGCATGATGCAGGACGGTGTAATTATCGACGAGGAAACGGCATGGCAGCTTTTTGGTTCCAATGATGTAGTGGGCATGGAGGTGACCATTGGTCAGACTCCCCATTTTATTGTGGGAGTAGCCAGACGGGATACCGGAAGGATTGCTGAGGCGGCAGGACTGGATAAATCGGTCTGTTATCTTTCCATGGAAAGCTTTGAAAAATATGGAACGGTTTCGGGAGGTTATTGCTACGAAGCCATACTGCCCAATCCGGTAAAGGGCTTTGCTCTTTCTACTATGACTGCGGCGGTGGGAGCAGAGAACAAAGAGATAGAAGTGGTGGAAAACACCAGCCGTTATGAGCTGATTTCTGTCTTACAGGTTATTCAGAACTTTGGCTTAAGAAGTATGTCAAAAGGGAGTATTATTTATCCCTATTGGGAAAACATAGCCAGAAGCTATGAGGATATTTTTGCCCTGACACTGCTCATTAAGGCCCTGATACTGGTATTTCCCTGTATTCAGGGAGCCGTCTGGGTTGTTTGGCTCTTCAAAAGAGCAGAAGGAAAACTGGGCGAGAGCTATGGCCGGTTATCCGGGTACCTATACGATTACGAGGTCAGACATCCAAACAGCAAAAAGAAGCAGTTGGGTCTGGCAGGAGCAGCGGCAGCGTTGATTCTGGTAATTGCTGTGATTGGCCTTTGGGATAAGGAAGGAACGGAGGTTGTCGAAAAATCCATTGATGCCAGTGTGGTTTACCGGGAAGAGGAACTTCCCTTACCGGAAGGAAGCGAGAACGTTGAACAATTCATTTTTGTAGGAGATACACTGTATACGGAAGCGCTGGTCTATGGTTCTTTCGGGACAGGTGTGGAAGCGGCAGGAGAAACGACTGCTGTGACGGGCGCAGTAGAGGCAGTAGAAGAGGTGGCAGACGAAGTGGCAACAGAAGAAGCCGCAGAAGAAGCCGCAGTAGAAGAGGCGGCAGACGAAGCAGCAGCGGAAGTCACCGGAGGGGCAGAAACCACAGAGGGTTCCGGTGTTGTCCGGGTAATTACCGCCTATGATTTAGAGGGAAACCAGAAAAACCAAATCAGGATTGCTCTCCCCCAAAACAGCGGTTCCGGTGCTTTTACGGCTGACAGTAAGGGAAATATTTATTCTGTTTATACTATTTATTCCTATGAAGAAGCAGGCGGTGATTCGGAGAAAAGTTATCTCCAGGGCCATTCCTTCGAGGGTGAGGAACTGTTCAGCGTAGGTCTGAATGAAAATGCTTCGGAAGGCAGTTATTATTATGTCAACAAAATATATTGTACCGATGACAGTAAGCTGGTGATGGAGTCATCGGAGGGAATTGAAACCTATGATTTTCAGGGAAACCAGCTTGGAAAAATCGAAAAGGAAGAAGGAGAGGAAACCAGGCTGGTGAAAATCCGGGATGAACGGTTTGCTCTGATTGTCGGAAGCGGCAATGGCAGCGGGGAGGATTATTCTGTCCAGACCCTGGATATTGATACGAAGGAAAAGGGAGAAAAGACACCTCTGCCTTTTAACTATTATATGTACAACCTCTTTCCGGGAAAATATTACGATTTGTATCTGACCAGCGATAAGGGAGTGTACGGCTTCAATCTGGGGGATGAGGAAATAACCCCGGTTATGGACTTTTTGGCTTCTGGCTTTTCCAGCTACGGCTTCAATCAGTTGGAAATTATAGATGATACCACCTTAATGGCTTACTACTATGGAGATGAGGGCGGCAGTTTAGCTCTGTTTAAGCAGATTCCCGAAGGAGAGCGGGTGGAAAAAGCAGAACTTACCTTAGGCTGCTATTATGTGGATTCGGAGGTGAAAAAGCAGGTAATCAAATTTAATAAGGAAAATACCAATTACCGGATTAAAATAATCGATTATTCGGAGTTTAATACGGAAGAGGACTATAGTATAGGAATGAGTCGCTTAAACTCGGATATTGCCTCCGGAAATGTGCCGGACATCATCCTTTTACAGAATGGAATGCCTGTTGACAGCTATATGGCGAAGGGCGTTTTTGCTGATTATTATGAGCTGATGGAAGCTGACCCGGAATTTAACAGGGAAGACTATTTAGCCAATGTTTTTGAAGCCTATGAGCTGGAGGGAAAGCTATACCAGATGACTCCTTCTTTTGCCATACAAACCTTTGTGGGAAAAACCTCCAAGGTAGGGGAAAGGTATAGCTGGACCATGGATGAGGCAATGGCCTTTGCGGATACCCTGCCGGAAGGAACGAAACTGTTTTCGAATATTCCCCAGGTTGAGTTTCTTTCCCACAGTCTGTATAATTCCTTAGACGAGTACGTGGACTGGGAGACGGGGGAGTGTTATTTCAACACGGATTCTTTCCTGCAGATACTGGACTATGCCAAGACTCTGCCAAAAGAGTATGAGCATATTGATTATGAAGATAAAATCGCTTATCAGGAGATGGAACTGCAGTACAGGGAGGACAGGACCATACTGTCTTCAGGTATGCTTTCAGCCTTTAATGACTATGGTTATTGGAAGTATGCCACCTTTGGAGAAGAGGTGACGATGATTGGTTTCCCCACAAACAAGGAAAACGGTTCCAGCTTTGATTACCGGTTTAACCTGGCCATCAGCGCCCAGAGCGGCTATCAGCAGGCGGCTTGGGAGTTTGTAAAAAGTTTTCTGGCAGAAGAGTATCAGGACGGTTTGGACTACTTTTTCCCCATTCGCATCAGCAGTCTGGAAAAGGTAGAAAAAAAGGCATGGGAGAAGCCTTATTATATCGACCGGGAGGGCAATAAGATAGAGTATGAAAACAGCTACTGGATAGGGGACACGGAAATTACCGCCGACCCGCTGACGAAAGAAGAGACAGGCAGGGTAATGGATTTCATCAGAAGTGTAAACCGTGCCAGCAGCTATAATGAAAATATTTTCAACATCGTAATGGAAGAAGCGGCGGTCTTTTTTGCAGGAGAAAAATCAGCCCGGGAGGTAGCGGATATTATCCAAAGCAGGGTGAAAATATATA
>JBNMJJ010000066.1:0-9346 GCA_050873745.1 Lachnospiraceae bacterium
CCCTGAACACCTGCCGGAAGCCCAATTTTCAGCATACGAACCAGTACTTCGCCATTGATACGAAGGCGTTTTAAATCCAGATGATACATTCCCTCACTTTTACACAGCGAACGAATGACCAATGCCGCTGAAAGCGCCTGGCTGATGACCGTTGCAATAGCCACTCCGGCTACTCCCAACTGAAAAACGATTACCAGAATCAGGTTCATTACCACGTTCGTCGTTCCTGAAAGAAACAGATAGTACAAGGGTCTTCTGGTATCCCCTATGGCCCTCAAAATTGCTGCTCCAAAGTTATAGGACATCAAAAAAGGCATTCCGCAAAAATAGATTTTCATATATAAAACGGATAAGGGCAGCACATTCTCCGGCGTATCCATTAAAACAAGCAGGGGCTCGGCAAGAAAACCTCCCAGAAAAATCAGACCTGTGCCGCTAACCAGTGCAGCGGTAATGGCGGTATGTACCGTCTCCTCCATATCCTTTACTCTTCCTGCCGCAAAACTCCGCGCCGCAAGTACATTACCGCCCACCGAAATACCGATAAATCCATTAATCAGCATAACAATCAGGGAACTGGTTGCCCCCACCGCTGCCAAAGCCGTACTTCCGTTGCTTCCGGAAAATCTGCCCACCACAATAATATCCACTGCATTGAATAAAAGCTGCAAAACCCCCGACAGCATCAGAGGAATAGCAAAGGTCACTATCTTCGGGAAAAGCCTTCCCGTACACATGTCCATCTCGTAAACTTTCTTCTTCTGTACGCTCATTTCACACACTCTTTCTTCCTTAAATATTCTGCCGCTTTGTGATGCAAATTACTTCCTTTGTACCTTAAACATTCTTTTCAGCCTTTACAATAATACTCATTTTCTCTCTAAATCCACAATTTGTCAAATCCCGCTGCTGCGGCAGCAGCATCCCTGGGCATGGAGTAAAAAAGCAGATGCCTATGCCCCTGACAGCACATTTTATCTGGAAAAAAGCAGGAAATATTGGCGTAATTGGGCATATACAATTTTTTCTATTTCCTACGCCCCGCAAAAGCAATAAAGCAGGGCGTAGAAAGAAACTTTTTTCCTCTACGCCCATGACAATAGGTTTACAAAGTGAAAGCAAGCCAAAATAACCCTTATTTGCAGTTCCTTCGGGCAGCGAACTTGACTTTTTTTATATATGCCCATAAGGAAAGATATATATCAAGCTCCGGCCTATCCCCTTTCCATCTCATACCACTTAATTTCCCCAGCCTCCATGAGCAGGGAAAAGCTGGTTCCGTCTCCCCGGTAAACAGTAGTCTGCTGAGGCTCGTAGGTGTTATTGACCACACAATACTTTCCGTTTTTCACATAGGCATGAACCTCCACGTTAAAGTTAGTGGAGAACCATCTATACAGCTCCCCCTCACCGGATGCGCTCCAGAGAATGCTTCGATAAAGAATGCGGCTGTTCTCAAAGCTGTAAGGCAAGCCGCTGATGTAAACCGTCCGCCCCTTTCCAAAGGAGTTTACCGCCATCTGCACCTCCTTTTCTCTCTGTACCAGAATCCGGGTGCCTTCGTAGGCAAAGATATTCTTCTTCCCCTCTCCAAAGTCAACCTCCTTGGTGGTATCCTCCAAGATAAAGTGATTCCTGTGCTCCTCCCAGTTATACTTATCATAGTTTAAGGTAAAGCCGGTTTCCTTCTCTACCCCCAGCACAGTAGCCAACTGCAAGAAATGCCCCTGGAACTGATGGCCGGAAGGCTCACCCACTCCGATAAATCCTCCCCCATTGTAGATAAACTGACGAAGAGCAGCCACGATTACCGGGTTTTCCCATGCGTCACCTCCGGTGTGGGCCGTGTCAGCATCGCCTACATTAAGAATGACATCAATGTCATTTAGCACTTCCGGGCTCTTTTCCACATCATCAAAGGAAAGAAATTGTACATCAAAGGGTGCGCCGGATAACGCCTCCACAATGCCCGCATAGCTGTAATTCTGTTTCTGATACAGGGCGTGGTGTACCATGTGGTTTCCCCATTTTCTGATTTTTCCCCAACTGTTTAAAACAGCCACCCGTTTTACACAGTGGGGAGTAGTTCCCTTCGCATTTTCATAAAGCTCACGGAACTCATTGCATACGGCTTCCACATAATCGATAAATTCAGGAAAGTCCAGGGCCAGCTTAAGATAACCGCCATAACCAATCCGGTCAATAGGCTTTCTGAGAATGGCCCTTCTGGCCGTTACCCAGTTTTCCCTTGCCTCCTTAACCGGATTTCCTCCCTCACAGAAAACATCGGGGAAGAAATAAGGCAGAAACCTTCCTTCACGATACTTCACTCCTTCAACGTCCGAAATCAGCCGCAGAGTAGAGCCGTTTCCCACGCTTCCCACGATGGCGTCCAAACCGATAGAAGCGAACTCCTCCATAAAAGGCTCCGTTCCAATCCAATGGTCCCCCAGAAACATCATGGCTTCTTTTCCGTATTCATGGGTAATCTCCACCATCTCCTTAGCCAGCTTAGCCACTTCCCTTCTCTGGAAAGCCTGAAAATCCTTAAATTCCCTGCTGGGCACACGATACTGATTATTATAATAGCCCTGGTCAATAATATATTCAGGCCGGAAGGGATAACCCGCCTCCCGCTCAAACTGCTCCAGGATATAAGGGCTGACGGAAGCGGAATAACCGTACCAGTCAACGTATTTTTCCCGTTTCAGCTCATCGAACAGCAGGGTAAATTGATGGAAAAAGGTGGTGTAACGTATCACATTGACATAAGGATGCTCTTCACAGAATTTCCGCAGCCTTTCCATGGAATATCTGTGGGTTTTGGGCTGCCGCACATCAAAGGTAATCTGATGCTCAAAATCCTTCCACTCATTGGTCACCGCATTATACATATGTACCGGGTCCCAAATAATGTAAGCCAGAAAACTTACGGTGTACTCGTGAAAAGCCGCCGGATGATGAAGCCTCACACAGCCCTTTTTCTCATCGTATTCCCAATCTTTCGCCGCCACCGTCTCTCCCGTGGTGCGGTCCACTACCTCCCACCATCTTCTGATGTCGTCCCTGGTATTTACCTTCATCAACTCATGAGAAATGCCCTTCATCAGAGGAATTTCCAGCTTATCCTCCACCGCCGGATAAAATCCGGTCATAATATAGCACTGCTGCACCTCATCGGGATTGGCCTTAGCCCATACATTATCCTTCCTGGTGGTATAATAGGTAGAATAAATCTTTGCTCCTGTACGAATCAGCTCCTGGGGAAACTCCGTGCCGTCACAGTCCCTTATGGCATCCGCCCCCCACCGTTTCATCATTTCGATGGTCTCAGGCACCACGTCCAGATTGGTGGGAATCGTCACCCTTCCCCTCCTCTTTTCCTTCATCATAAAGCCAAATAATCTCCTCTCCCTTACAAGAATTTTCTTCAAACAGGACATTCTATCCCGTAAATCAACCGCCCTTCACTGCTATTTATACTGCCTGTTGTACAGCCACAGCAGAAGAATCAATCCGGTAAGCCCAAGAAGCTCCAGCCCCAGTCCTCCCGGACCAACCCGCCTTTGCCCCATAACCACCAGGACAATCATGGCGCAAAAAAATACCGCTGCCAAAATACCCACTACTGCTTTTTTCCTGCTTTCGCTCATCATCCTCTACCTCCATCAGCCTTTTAATCCCCCTACCGTCATTCCTTCCGTCAGATGCTTCTGCACACAAATGTACAAAATCAGCGTAGGCAGCATAACGATGACCAGACCGGCATACATCTGCCCATACTGAACCGCCGCTTTCTGCGCTGCCATCAGATTCATCAGGCCGACGGGCAAGGTTTTCAGCTCCGGTTTGGTCAACAGCGTCATGGAAATAATATATTCATTCCAGAAGGACAGAAAATTAAGTAAAATTACGGTAATGATACTGGGCCTTGCCATGGGAATCATAATCTGCACCATGGTTCTGAAAGGGCCCGCCCCGTCCACATAGGCAGCCTCCTCATAATCCTTTGCCAGCGTCTTGAAATAGCCGGACAGCAGATAAATGGTAAAAGGCAGGGCTGTGGCTGCATAAACCACCGCCAGTACAAAAATATTATTCAGAAAAAAAGGCGCTCCCACCGTTTTTCTTAAAAAACTATCTCCCTCACTCAACATCAAAAAAATCGGCACTACTATGTAATTTACGTTGATAAACAGGCCGGCCATAAACATAATGTTCCAAAATGCCCGGGATTTAAAGTTAAACCGGGAAAGCGCATAGGAGGCAGGCAGGGCCACCACAATCAAAATCATCAGGGCCAGTGCCGTAACGATTACCGAATTCACCATGTAAGCCCCCATGTCTGCCGTCTCCCAGGCATCCGTAAAATTCTGCCAGTGAAAGCCTTCCGGAAGGGCCCAGGGATTTCGATAAAACTCTATATTTTCCTTAATGGACGCCATAAACACCCAGAAAACAGGAACAATAATGACCACTGCAAGCAGAATCAGCGGAACATAAATCAATGCCTTCCCAAGCCCCCCGGTCTCCCGGATGGGCCCTTTCTTTTTCTTTGCCATAAGCTCTTCTCCTCCTTCTCAAAACTCAATATCTTCCCGCCTGGTTACCCCGTTTAAAACAGCGGATAAACCGAAGGAGAACAAAAAGACCACCGAACCGATAGCCATGCCATATCCGTATGAGGAGTTGGTGTATGCCTCCTGATACATATAGCTTAAGAACACGTTGGATGCGCTGTCCGGTCCCCCATTGGTCATGGCCTTAACGAACAGAAAGCTCATATTGATGGTACTGATGATAAAAAAGGTCAGGGTAGTCCTGATATTGGTCCAAATCAAGGGCAGGGTGATGGAGAAAAACTGCCTGACTTTTCCCGCTCCCTCCAGATTAGCCGACTCATAAAGGCTTTCCGGCACGTTGGCCATACTGGCCATATACATCACCATATAATAGCCGACAGCCTGCCAAATCATGGCAATCACAATACTGTAAATTACAATCTTCTGGCTCCCCAGCCACAGAATTGGACTTTTATCTCCCCGAAAAACAGAAAGAATAGAATTTAAAAGCCCTTGGTTAGGGTCATAAATAGCGGAAAAAATTGCACTGATAATGACCACCGATAAAATATTCGGAATATAGAAAACGATTCGGAAAAAATTCTGCCCCCTGATTTTCTCCTTCGTCAAAATCGCCGCAAAAATCAGAGCCAGAGAAAAGGTCACCACCGTTACGATGACAATCAGCAGTATCTGATTCTGGAAGGAGCGAATGAATTTTTCACTGTTAAACAGGGTCACAAAGTTTTTCAGCCCCACAAACTTTTTCTCTGCCGTATAGCCTCCCCACTTATACAGGGATATACGAAATACCCCTGCTGTGGGAATAACCATAAAGATGATGAAAAGAATGACGGCAGGAGCCACACAGAAAAAAAGGAAACGTCCTCTTCCTTTATTACGTCGCATTAACTCATCTCCAATCTTTTTTGAAAAAACCGGTGCCTATATTCTAAGCACCGGCGTTAAAAACCTTCCTGCCTTATTGCTGTTTCAGGTTTGCCCTGAAGGTGTCGTTATCCTTGATAATCTGGGCCTTCCAGTCGTCAATCGTCTTATCCCCTGTTACCAGAGAGTTAATCGGGTCATAGAAGGTACTGCGGATGGTAACCCCTTCAATGGACTCGGTGGTGGCAAAAGCGTCCAGTACGGCAACCGCACCCGTATCGTAAATGCTGTAATAAACCTTGTTGTCCCCCTCCAGCTTGTCGGTCATTCCGGCGATAGGCTGAACTGCACCTTTTTCGGCAAAGATGGCTGCTGCCGTATCGGAGTACAGGAAAGCGATAAACTGCTTGCCCAAATCCTGATTTACTGCGCCGCCAGGCATCCAAACCTGCTCAAAGAAAGCATAGGAGGCTCTGTCTCCTCCCGGTGTCACTGCCGGAAGTGCGGTGAAGCCCCATTCAAAGCCTTCTGCCCGGGGAGCCTCTGCCATTTCACCGATTACCCAGTTGCCGTTAGGCATGAACAAGGCTTTATTGTCCAGTACCAACTGCTGATTCTTCTGCCAGTTATCGTCATTGGCATTGGCCGGTGTAGTTGCTTCTGTATAAGCCACCAATTTATCGATGATGGCAAAAATCTGTTCCGCCTCCGGGGTCTCCCAAATGCCCTCCTCATAGTTTAATGCCTTCGCAAAGTTGTCACCGTAGGCTTCATACATCAGCGCATACAAAAAAGCATCAAAATATCCTGCTGTAGGATAGGTAAATAAAGCCATTCCTTCTGCCTTTGCCTTGTCCCCCAGGGCCCACATCTCCTCCCAGGTTTCCGGAACCGCCCAGCCTTTTTCGGCAAACAGGCCGGCATTGTAGAATAAACCGCAGGGGCCGTAGAACATGGGCATTAAGTATACCTTATCTTTGCCGTAAGGTCTGGCAATCGTATTGTCCGTAAATCCGGGAAGTATCTTATCCCCTACCGTCACCTCTTCTCCGGGAACGGTCATGGACAATACATCCGTTAATTCAACCAGGTTCTCATCCTTGATGAAGGTCTCCGTCATTCCGAAATCTGTACCCACTGCACGCATGATAACATCCGGATAGTTGCCCGCCTTCATATCCGGAGAAATTACGTCCTCCAGATTCTTGTCTACGATTAGTTCCACCCCGATGCCCGTCTCTGCCGTAAAAGCATCCGCAACCGCTTTCCACATCTCTGCGCCGTAGGCCGTTTCTGCCGCCGCCACTTTCACCGTACCGCCGGCAGAAGATGCTGCATCCGTTCCCGCTTCTGCCCCACCGGTATCCGCAGGCGATGTGCCTGCAGGCGTTTCATTACTGCCTGTACATCCGGTTAACAGACTGGCAAGCATTGCTGTACTTAAGAGTAAACTGACAAATCTCTTTTTCATGTATAATCCTCCTTTTTTACCTGGGCACCCATAGCACAGGACGCCATCTATTGTGCTTTCAGTATAGCGTTTTGAGGATTCTATTCAATCTTCATTTTGCGTGATTCTTTATGAATCTTGCTGTTGTTGGTATTTTTCTCCAGAATAAATAAAAACAGATTTTTTATTTTGTGCATTTTTCATTATGCTTTAACCTGTATGATGCTTTTTATCCATGCCTGATTACTTTAATACCACTTATTTTTATGCCTGTTCTTGCACTTTGTGTCTGTTTTTCTTATAATATTCACAGAAGCTTTTATTTATTTTTTAGTAAATCTATAATTATCTTGCTATACTGTCAACAGGCAGAATGAACGGCATAAGAAATGAGGTGTTTATGAGCAATCATCGTTACGACTTCTCTTCCCATCAGGATGATTCCCTGCGTAAAACGGCGAAGCTGCTTTACGTTACTCAGGCTACCTACGGCGGCGACTGGCACAGTGTGCAGCACACCCATCACTGTGCAGAGCTTTTCTATATTGTGGAGGGCCAGGGACAGTTTTTCATCGAAGGGCAGACCTATCCCGTATCCGTCAACGATTTGGTCATCATCAATCCCCATGTGCTTCATACCGAGTTGAGCCTTCAGGGCTCCTCCTTTGAGTATATCGTTCTGGGCATCGAAGGGCTGGAGCTTCTGGCTAATGAGGTGAATCCAAGCCATCACCACCGTATCGTCAACTTTGAAGGCATTCAGGAAACCATTCTGTTTTATCTTAAGAAAATGCTCCATGAGATAGAAGAAAAAGTCCCCGGTCATGAAATTATCTGCCAGAATCTGATGGAAATTCTGGTGGTGCTTTTAGAGCGGCAGACCAACTTCTCCACCACTCTGGCCCCTGTATCCAGAAAAACCAGCCGGCTGAGCAGCCATATCCGCCGTTATATCGACAACCATTACAAAGAGAATATTTCCCTGGATTATCTGGCAAAGATTTCCCATGTGAGTAAATTCCATCTTTCCCATGCCTTTGCCGAAGAATATGGTATATCGCCTATAAACTATCTGATTTCCAAAAGGATTGAAGAGGGAGCCTATCTATTGGAAACCACCGACCTTCCTCTGGCTCTCATCAGCCATATATGCAACTTTTCCTCCCCCAGCTATTTTTCCCAGATTTTCAAAAAGCAGCGCCATTGCTCCCCCAGCGACTTCCGCAAGAAAAGCCGGCTTACTTCTCCTCAACGCTGAGAATGGCATTGTCCCGAAGAGTGTACCTTCCTCCCTCCATCCCCCTTCGGATAAACGGAACATTCTTTCGGACATAGAAGGTATTATGGGCAAGATAGGCATCCGGGTTATTTGCCGGACTGATGGTCCCCCCCAAATCGTCCTCGCTCAGGTTATGGCAGAATCTGCTGTTCACCGACTGCTCCAGGCAGAACATTATGCAGCCCCCCTCATTTAAGCGGCTGTAATTGTATTCATACCGGGTTCCGTCCCCGGAGTCTGCATCGTAGGCCATCCCGTCCTGATTCAGCCTGGTATCCGCCGCCTCATTGTACCGAAAAAGAGCGTCCTTACATTTCCAGGGCCAGATAGCCGCCGCCACCATTCCCTGTCTGTCCAGCGGCTTGCAATAGCTTCCGGCATTCATCTGTCCCCCCGCAGAGTCCACCGTATTATGCTCCACCAGAGGTTCCAGAGTATACATGGCGGTAATGCCGTCACCTCCTGCATCCTTTACATAGTTATTACGGATAAGGACATTTTCATGTCCGTATTTCTTAAACCATTCCTTCTGTAAATAGCTGTCCTTAAACCTTCCGTGCTGATAGGTATAGCCAAAGGCAATTCCCCATCGGCTTACCCGGTAAACGAAGCAGTCCTCAATGGTAAAGCCGTCGTACCTGGCAATTCCCGTCTTTTCTTCCTCATCGGGCTTTAAGGCGGTAATGTAGATGCCCCCGTTATTCATGTGCTTATTGTATACATTCCCTTCCACATCATGAATATAGAGGTTCTTCAGGGTAATGTTCTCCAGAGTTCCTCCGTTTTTGGCCACCACCGCCACTCCGGTTCTGTCCAGCTTGTGGGGGCTGTTATATTCCTCTCCCTCCCGGTTGTTTCCCTCATTGGTTATTTCCAGGTCAGAAAGAACCAAATGGGCCGAATCCGTCAGCAGCACTGCCGAAGACACCTGGCCTCTCCAGATATGGGTGGGCACATCCAGTTCCAGGCCATAATCCTGAAACCAGATTCCCCTCCCCCCACCGCAGATAAGAGGGAGCCTTCCCTTGCCATATTTGCCGATAAGAATGGGCTTCTCACGGCTCCCCCTGGCGGACAGATGCAGATACTGATTTTCAAAAACGGAACCGCATTCCAAAAGCACCCTGTCTCCCGGCCCCAGCTTAAGCCGGTTTACTGCATCCAGGG
>JBNMJJ010000067.1:0-9290 GCA_050873745.1 Lachnospiraceae bacterium
GTATCGTACTGATATTTTCTGTTTTTACCTGGACATTCATTCGCATGGAATCCAAAAAAGCGGTAATGAAGCCCAAATTTAACAATAAGGTTAATCCTGCCGCTTTGCTTAAGGCCAGGAAACGGTAAGGCTGGAAGGTCTTTTTTACCAGCAGCAGGCAGGCAATCAGGATGATGACGGCAGACAGCTCACAGGAGAGTATATGGCTTTGAATCAGGCCCGTAAGCCCAATGACGATGGGCAGATAATCCGGAGCCTTAATCTCCTTTGGCTCGGTGCTGTACACTTTGATAAATCCATATACCAGAAGGGGCAGAAAGGCCATAGCCGTAAATTCCCCCAGGGCAGCCCGGACGTATACATTGGCCATTCTGTAGGCAGAGAACAGATAAAGAAAAGAGCCGAAGAGAGCAATGTCCTTATCCTTGCACAACTTATGGATGCACCAATAGCAAATCAGACAGGTGGCAATGTTGATACAGACCACATATATCTGGTAGCAGATATGCACCGGAAGGGCCATATTGTAAAGCAGGGCCGGTAAATACAAAAACAACTGCGGATAAAACAGGGGTGTGGCATAACCATAACCATTTACCATATTATAGTCTATGGGATTCCACCAATCTCCTGCCTGGATTGACTGCCCCAGGGAAAGAATCCTTCCCAGATGAAACATCAAATCATGTCCGCCAATGATGAAACTGCAAAAAGCGGGAAGGCTTGCTCCTAAAATGATGACGATAAGTCCTCCGGCGTATTTTTTGTTGGCGAAGGTTTTTTGGGAAAAGAAATAGTAATAGCCTGCCTCTCCCAGCCCAAAGAGGAAAATCCAAATCAGGATTCTGGTAAGGCGCCATATCATAAGCTCCTGGACGACGACGCTTTCAATGGTCAGTGAGCCTGTTCCGGCATAGAAAATCCTAAAGTCCAGGTCGGTCACATCGTCTAAGGAAGTAATCCACATTCTGTCCCGCTGTAAGGTACTTCCATCCACAAGATTAATGGGATTTACCTGTACGCTTTGGGGATTGGCATAGGAACGGATTTGGGTCCAGCCGGCTTTATTTTGGCAGTTTCCCCAGAGAGTGCCTTCCTCCCTCTGACTGGAATATCGGATTTCGATTTCGTAAGCTCCCGGAGCAATGGTCATGGCCCCGTTTCCCAGCATGGAATATCCTTCCGGGCCCACATTTTCCGCATGGGTAATCGTATAGGAGCCTTTTTCTTCGGAATAAACCACATTTTCCGAATATTGTACAAAATCGGGGGTGAACTCGATTATATTTCGTTTTCCGATAGAACTGATGACAAGATACAGAATAAAGATGATTTCTAAAACGTTTATTGCTTTTTTCATGGTTATCTCCCGTAGCGATGTAAACTGAAAATATACATAGGGAGTATAACATATTTTATAGGAAAATACTATGTACATCCAGGTTTACATGGGCTATACTTTAGTAGGTAATGCAGTTGCAAAAAAAGCTGCCCCCGTTGGTCTTATTTAGGAGAATGGGGCACTTTAAACGGCTGCAGAATATCGGTAAATTACGAAGAGAAGGAAGGTTCAGGTGAGGGATTTGGAAGAAAAACGGGATTTCCAATTCATGACGGAACGGGTGAAGGACCGTCCTCTAAATAAGCGAAAGCTGCTGAGAAAAACGATTATCACGGTGACTATGGCCGTTATTTTCGGGCTGATTGCCTGCTTTACTTTTTTGCTGCTGGAGCCGGTTTTTTCCGGGTGGATGTATCCTCAGGAGGAAATTGAAAAGATTGAAATTCCTCAGGATACGGAGGAGGTGCTTCCCGAGGATATGCTGGTTCATGAGGAAAGTATGCTGGAGCAGACGGAGCAGGTAATCAATTCCCTGAAAAATGAAATGCAGCTTACGCCCACTTCTTATCAGGAATTGTACACCAGCATATACGCTGTGACCCAGGAGCTTAACGCTGCCATGGTAACGGTTACCAGCGTCAGTCAGGATATAGACTGGTTCAATGACCCGTATGAAAATAAAGGGCAGACCACAGGCTATCTTTTTGCAGACAATAACAGGGAGTTGATTATTCTGGTCATGAGTAAGGAGCTGATTGTGGGGGAAGAGCTGAAGGTTACTTTTTCCAACGGCGACCAGGCTGCCGCTGCCATAAAGGGCAGGGATGAAGAGACGGGTATGACGGTATTGGCTGTGGAAAAGGATGCTTTGGTAAGAACGACTGTGGAATCCGTCCAGTTTATTAATCTGGGGAGGAGTACCGGAGTACAGTTGATTGCCAGTCCGGTAATTGCCATTGGACGGCCTATGGGAAAACAAAATTCTGTGGCATTTGGGATGATTACTTCTGAAGATACGGTTTTGAGCCTGACCGATGCCAATTATAAACTGCTGACCACGGATATTTATGGAAGTACGGACGCAACCGGCCTTCTGATGAATATGAACGGCCAGGTAATCGGAGTCATCAACCAGAGCTATAATCATAAAATGCCCTCTAATTTGATTAGCGCTATCGGAATAACTGAGTTAAAGTCGGTGCTGCAGCGTATGTCCAACGGTTTGGAAAACAGCTATCTGGGGATAGAAGGGGCGGATGTTCCCTCGGAAATTACCGCCTCACTAAAGGTCCCCCAGGGGGCTTACGTTACCGGGATAGTGATGGATTCACCTGCCATGGCGGCGGGAATCCAAAGCGGTGATGTGATTGTGAAGATGGGAGAAAAAGAGATTACTTCTTTTAAGGATTATACGGAGGCTGTCCGCCAGAGGAAGCCAGGGGAAGTGGTGGAAATGGTAGTTATGCGGCAGGGGCAGCAGGCCTACCGGACGGTGAATCTGGAAGTAACCATGGGCAAGCTGGGGTATTAAGCCGGAAGAATATATGGGCGATGCCTTATGATTAGGGCTATAAGAAAGAAGCTGTGTTGAAAGGATAAAGGCGGAAAGGCATATGGCAATGCTTAGGGCCGCAAGAAGAAAAGGCTATATTTTAAATTAAGATAAGATGGAGGAGATTATGAAATATATCAAGGACTACAGGGATGGAGACAGAGTATATGATATTTATTTATGCAAACATAAACAGTCAGCGGTGACCAAAAACGGAAAAGCCTATGAGAACGTAATTTTACAGGATAAGACGGGAACCATTGATGCTAAAATCTGGGACCCTAACAGTGCGGGAATCTGTGAGTTTGAGGCTATGGATTATGTGGAGGTCTATGGCGATGTAAACGCTTTTCAGGGAGCTTTGCAGATTAGCATAAAACGGACAAGAAAATGCGACGAAGGAGAGTATAATCCGGCGGATTATCTTCCGGTGAGTTCGAAGAATATTGAGGAAATGTATGAAGAATTTTGCAGGTACATAGCCAGCATTAAGAATCAGTATCTGCATACGCTTTTGGAGGCTGTTTTTATTAAGGATGCGGAGTTTGTGAAGATTTTTAAAAAATCTTCTGCGGCCAAAAGTGTGCATCATGGCTTTATCGGCGGACTTTTGGAGCATACCTTAAGTATTGTGAAGCTCTGTGATTACTACTGCACCGCTTATCCTTTGCTGAACCGGGACTTGCTTCTGGCTTCTGCCATGTGCCACG
Source organism: Lachnospiraceae bacterium (assembly GCA_050873745.1). Classification (GTDB taxonomy): domain Bacteria; phylum Bacillota; class Clostridia; order Lachnospirales; family Lachnospiraceae; genus SFDP01. Next base: position 3,605 of record JBNMJJ010000067.1, read on the forward strand.
ATATTGGAAAGACCAGGGAGCTTTCTGCTTTTCCGCAAAATGATTATACGGAGGACGGCCAGCTTTTGGGGCATATTATTATCGGTGTGGAAATGGTAGGAGAAAAAATTCGCCAGATTCCCGGATTTCCGCCTTTATTAGCAGCAGAAATCAAGCATTGCATTCTGGCACATCATGGGGAATATGAGTACGGTTCGCCCAAGAAGCCTGCGATTATGGAGGCGATGGCCCTTAATTTTGCAGACAATACGGATGCTAAGATGCAGACCTTTGCGGAGCTTTTGCAGTCCACCAGAGAAACCGGCTGGATGGGCTACAACCGCCTGTTTGAATCCAATTTGCGGGTAACGAAGGTGGATTAGGTCAGGAATTGTGGGCCAGGTATAGCCGAGAATTGGCGGTGAGGGCCTGATAGCCAGGTGCAGCCGGGAATTGGCACTGGAGCTTAGGTTGCAGGGCATATAGGAAATTTTTTAGGGGCCATGCCCAGAAGAGCTTCTTTTATTGGCGAAAAGCGGCATAGATATGCTGGATTTGGTCATATACAAATTTTTTTATAGCCTGTGCCCTGGAAATTCAGGAAATTGGGGCGTAAGTAGGCAATTTTTTCTATATGCCCGGCAGGGGCAGTTTAAATGGTGTAATTTAGGAGAAAGCTTGTAAATTTTCATAAGGAATGGGTATTTTGGTGTGATTTTTTTCCTTATGCCCCCACAAGTTATATATTGGCAAATTGATGGAGAAAAGATGTAGAGAGTAGGATTATGGAATTTAAAAAGAATGATATATATCGGGTAGAAATTGAAGATATTGGCGAATCTGGTGAAGGAATCGGGAAGATAGATGGATTTACACTGTTTATCAAGGATGCTGTTATTGGGGATGTAGTAGAAGTCAAAATCATGAAAGCCAAAAAACATTATGCCTACGCAAGACTGGAGAGGGTGATTACACCTTCTCCTTTTCGTACCACCCCTAAATGCAGCCTTTACCGGCAGTGTGGGGGCTGCCAGATTCAGGCTCTTGATTATGCCAGGCAACTGGAGTTCAAGCTGAATAAAGTGAGAAATAATCTTATCCGTATTGGCGACATAGAGCCTGGGCGTGTGGATGAGATAATGGAGCCGCCTGTTGGAATGGAGGAGCCTTTTTATTATCGGAATAAGGCTCAGTTTCCTTTTGGAGTGGATAAAGAAGGGAAGGCGATTACCGGCTTTTATGCAGGACGGACCCACAGTATTATCGCCAATACAGACTGTGCTCTGGGAGTGGCGGAAAACAAGCTGATTCTGGAAAAGATTTTAGCCTATATGGAGGAAGAAGGCGTGAAAGCCTATGATGAGCAGAAGCATCAGGGGCTTGTTCGCCATGCCCTGATTCGAAAGGGATTTTCCACAGGACAGCTAATGGTCTGTCTGGTCATTAATGAAAAAAGGCTTCCGGCAGAGGATAAGTTGGTAAAGTCTCTTTTGGAAATTCCCGGTATGGCCAGCATCAGCCTCAGTATAAACCGGGAAAAAACCAATGTTATCATGGGAAAAGAGATTCGTCTTCTTTACGGGCAGGAGCAGATTGAGGACACCATAGGAGGTCTGCGCTTTTGTATTTCTCCTCTGTCCTTTTATCAGGTTAATCCGGTGCAGACGGAAAGGATATATGCTCAGGCTCTGGAGTACGCCTCTCTTACGGGAAAAGAAACGGTGTGGGATTTATATTGCGGAATCGGAACCATCTCCTTGTTTTTAGCCGGAAAGGCAAAACAGGTTTACGGAGTGGAAATTATTCCGGAGGCGGTGAAGGATGCCAGAGAGAATGCTGCCCGGAATAAGATTAGCAATGTGGAATTTTTTGTGGGAGAGGCAGAGAAGATTCTGCCTTTAAAATATGAAACGGAAGGAATATATGCGGACGTTATTGTGGTTGACCCGCCAAGAAAGGGCTGTGATGAGGCATGCCTGTCCACCATGGTGCAGATGAAGCCGGAGCGAATCGTCTATGTCAGTTGTGATTCTGCTACCCTTGCGAGGGATGTGAAGTATCTTGGGGAATATGGATATGAGGTGAAGAGGGTGCGGGTGTTTGATAATTTTCCGCAGAGTGTGCATGTGGAGACGGTCTGTTTGCTTTCCAAGAAAGAGAAAATTACAATATTTCCAAGTCAGAAAATGAAAAACGGCTAGAGTGTCCACTGGAAAAGGAAAAGATGATTGTGGAAGCATTGGAACATTTTAAGATGATTTCATAACTTGCTAAATAGAGAGGTTAAGCATGACAAAGGATTTAACAAATTCAAGACTAGACAGGCAAAATATATTAAATAATGAAATTGCCATAGACGAAATACAACAGAAGTCAGGAATAGATGGTGTTTTATGGGATGACAAAATCTTTGTAACCCGTGAAATGACAGCTAATTTTTTTGAAGTTGATATAAGAACAATTAGCCGCTATTTGGAACAAAACGGAGAAGAACTTTCTGCAAATGGCTATCAGGTGCTTCGCGGGAAAAAATTAAAAGCTTTTTTAGAATCTGCAAAGGATTCTGGTAAGGACATTTGTGTCCCTACCAAAACAACGGTACTTGGAGTGTTTGATTTTCGTGCATTTTTAAATATGGCTATGCTTTTATCTGAAAGTGATAAAGCAAGAGCACTGCGACAGTTGATGTTGGATATAGTTATTGACCTTATTAATCGTAAAACAGGCGGTGGAACAAAATATATCAATCAGCGGGATAAAGACTTTGTTTTTTCTTCTTTGCAAGAAGATAATTACCGCAGGCAATTTGCGGATGCGTTAAGAAATTATGTGGAAGATAACCGATACAAATACGCTCATTTTACTGATATGATATATGTAAGCATATTTAAGGAAAAAGCAAACGAATATAAGAAAATTTTGGATTTGAAAGCAAATGATAAGGTTCGAGATACTTTTTATAGCGAAATATTGGATATTATCGCAGCCTATGAGAGTGGTCTTGCCGATGCTATAAAGCATGAATATGAACGAGTGGGCCATATTTTATCACAACAAGAAGCGGAAGAATTGTTTAGACGTTTTGAAAATATGGCACTGTGGAAGCCCCTCATCCAACGTGGGAGGGTAAAAATGGCAAGTCGTGATATGGCACTAAGGGAAGCCTTTCATTATCAATTATCAGAGTATATACAACCTCTCGATAAAGATGAATATCAAAAATTTCTGGGTGCTGCAGGAGATGAATTGGACAAGCTGATGCAGGAAAATCAAGAAGTTTTACGCAGGCTGAAGGAGCGTGATTAAATGGACGGAATTATTTATTTAACGCTCGAACAAGCAGAGGTAATACATAAAAAGACTATCAAATATAGTGGCGGGGGAATCTATGAATCCCTGGATATTAGAAAGCTTGACAGTGTTTTGCAACATATACAAAATGATGAATATTATCCGACATTTGTGGATAAGTTGACGCATTTATTCTTTTGTACCTGTGAATTTCATTGCTTTGCTGACGGCAATAAAAGGCTTGCAATTACGCTATCGTTACAATTTTTGTTATTCAATGGATACATGGGGATTGCAAAGAACTTTATGTCAATTACAGAAAATATCAGTTATCATGTCGCAGCAGGAAAAATAAGTAAAGACTTGCTCCATAAAATTATGACAGCTATTATGGACGGCACCTATGAACAAAATGAACCGCTTAAGATTGAGATAATGAATGCTATTGCGGAGTAGTTTACAGGCAAGAAACTAAGAGTATAATCAATATTATAGCAAGGGAGCACTAGTTTGGATAATAATGAATGTGTTGAGACGGTTATTTACCTAATGACGGAAAAATAGAACAAGAGATTAGTATATCAACATATCGCTGGATGCTTCTGAGCTGAATTATGATGAAGTGTCGCTTGAATAAATCAAGCGGCTTTTTCTTTGTAATTATACTGCTGAAGATGTGTTGAAATCAGGCAAAGTCAAATTGCCCGTGGGCTTTTACTCGCAAATCCGTGATTTTTAGATTGAAAAAAGTACCTTGCTGGACTATCATGTTATTTAGTAGAAGTATTTGCCGAAGCAGGGCCGATAATGGCAATCAGCTAAATAAAATATAGAAGCTGCTACTAGACAAAAATATGAGACAAAAAGGTCTGAACAACCAGCAAGGGGGCAGTAAAATGAAATCAAATTTTGAATTTTTGAAAGATGACTTTCCGGTTCTGGCGAATTTTGGAGAACTGGCAGAAAATTATCTGTATACCGATTCTAATTCCTGCCTGATGAAGTTAGGCAGGATTGGAGAAACGATTGTAAATTTGATTTTTACTTATGACAGGATTCCTCTGCCTAATAACAATACTGCGGTTAATCGGATTGATACACTATTTCGTGAAGGTATGCTTACCCGTGATTTGGGGGATATTCTTCATGTTCTTCGGAAAATTAGCAATAAAGCTACCTATGAGAATTATTCCTCTATTGAGGACGGAAAGGCCCTGATTCAAATGGCATATAGCCTTTCAGAATGGTTCATGCAGACCTATGGTGATTGGAATTATCAGAACCAGCCGTTTGTTATGCCTTCTGAGAATTTTGAACCTATTGCAGCGGACAAGCAAAATGAAGAGGCCGAGGAAGAAATGTTGATGGAAGCAGCATCCAAGGCGGCAGCAGCGGCCCCCGTTGTTGCAAAAAATGATAGAAAGAAACAGGCCGGTAAGGCTGCAAGCCAGAGAAGCAAATCCGAGGCAGAAACCCGCTATCTCATCGATGAGCAGCTTCGTAAAGTCGGCTGGGAAGCTGATACAAAGAAACTGCGCTACTCAAAAGGTACACGTCCTGCAAAGGGACGCAATATTGCGATTGCTGAATGGCCTACTGATTCTGCCGTTGGTAATAAGGGTTATGTAGATTACGCTCTGTTTATTGATAATCAGATGGTAGCCACGATTGAAGCAAAGGCAGTCCATAAGGACATTCCTTCTGTCATTGACTATCAGTGTAAGGATTATTCCCGCAATATCAGAAGTGCTGATGCTGCGTACCAGATAGGTACATGGGGGAATTATAAAGTTCCGTTTACTTTTGCAACAAACGGCAGACCGTATTTAGAGCAGTATGATACGAAAAGCGGCATTTGGTTCCTTGATTTAAGACAGCCGGACAATGCCCCAAAAGCGTTGAAAGGCTGGATGAGCCCAACAGGTATGTTGGAACTGTTGGAAAGGGATATTGCTGTGCGAAATCAGGCACTGCAGGATATGCCTTATGATTTATTGTGTGATAAAGATGGCCTGAATCTCCGTGAATACCAGTTGAAGGCCATCCAGGCGGCTGAAAAAGCCATTATTAACGGACAGCAGAATGTTTTGCTGGCAATGGCAACAGGTACAGGAAAGACCAGAACGATTCTGGGCATGATTTATCGTTTCCTGAAAACAGGCCGCTTCCACAGAATTTTGTTCCTCGTCGACAGAACTGCGCTGGGCGAACAGGCTTTTGATGTATTCAAAGAAGTCAAGCTGGAAGATTTGATGACCCTTGATGATATTTACAACATCAAAGGTCTGGAAGATAAAGAGATTGACCGTGAAACCCGTATTCAGGTTGCCACAGTTCAGAGCATGGTCAAACGTATTCTGTATAATGATGAAGATACCATGCCTGCCGTTACTGATTTTGATTTGGTCATTATCGA
>JBNMJJ010000068.1:0-9267 GCA_050873745.1 Lachnospiraceae bacterium
GTTAAAAGATGTAATGAATGGAATGGGGGCGATGTAAAATGGCAATGTCGATTGATGATAAATTAGGATTAGACCGTTTTCGTGCGGATAAGAGCTATCCGCATATTACCGTAAATCAGAACTTTACGGATGTAAAGGAAATTGAGCGTGTGGTTATGGCATGTCCGGCAAAGCTTTACAGCTATAATGATGGAAAGATAGGCTTCAATCATGAAGGCTGCCTGGAATGCGGAACCTGCAGGGTGTTAAGCGGCGGCAAGGTTGTGGAAAGCTGGAACCATCCTCAGGGCGGAATGGGTGTAGAATTCCGTCACGGGTAAATCGGTATGGAAACGAAAAAACAGATTCAGGGGGGAGGGCGTATTACCCTCCCCATACTGATAAATATCGCCAATCCGGGAGCGATTATTCTTTCTGCGCTTGCACCTGCGATTATCGGTGTGGTTTTGGCCTATGAGAGAGTGGGAAGACTTCCGGTATTTTTTACGATTATCGTCGTGATGATTCCCCTGCTGTTTAACGCCAGCATTGACCTGCTCAATGATTATTATGATTTTGTACGGGGAAATGATACCAGCGAAAATATCGTTGATGAGGCAGATGCTCCGCTTGCCTACAATAACATAACCGATGTCAAACCGGTTTTGTGGGCGGGGCTTGGCTGTTTGTTTATCGGGGTTTTGCTGGGAATTTATGTGGTTCTCCAGACAGGAGCAGTGCCTCTTATCATTGGCTGTATAGGTGCAATAACGGTTTTGACCTATTCAGCGGGAAAGCTGCCTCTGTCCTATCTTCCCATTGGGGAAATTGTGGCTGGTTTTGTCATGGGAGGACTGATTCCTCTGGGGGTATTCAGTGCATTGACAGGAACCATTGATTACTGGGTGCTTTACAAAAGCATTCCCATGATGCTTATTGTGGCTCATTTTATGCTGGTGAATAATACCTGTGATATTGAGCGGGATGAACAGGTTGGGCGAAGAACGCTGCCTATTTTAATCGGTAGAGAAAAAGCAAAAAAACTTTGTACCTTAATGACGGCTGTGTGGGTCATTCAGATGCTTCATGTTGTGCTGGCATGGTATCCTTTGGGAACACCTGCCATTATCGTTATGCTGCTTCTGTTTGGTAAAGCCTTTATTGGAATGTGTGAGGAAGAAAGGACGACGGACACAAAGTTAAAGGATGTAGGGCACGTTGCGGGGGCTGCATTCGGGGTTGCTATTTTCCTGCCTATTGCTTTTCTTATACAGATTTTCTTTGGATAAAATAAAACGGTGATGCCAGGGGCGAAGGTGTTAGTCCCCGGCATTAAATAGGATGAATATCAGGAGATGATTTTATGTTTTTCAATGCGCTGCCCGGATTACAGGATGAGCTAAAGCAGGTTTCAACTGAAATGGAAAGTTTGCTCCCCTCTGAGTGGAATCAGGGAGTGGTTGGAGAGATTATACAGGCTATTTTGGCAGGCAGGGGAAAAGGCTATCGCCCAAGTCTGCTTCTGCTAATGGGGAGGCTGGGGCCGGATTATTCTTCCTGCAATAAGCGGCTGTACCGCCTGGGGGCCCTTGTGGAGCTTGTCCATATGGCATCTCTGATTCATGATGATATTATTGATGATTCGGACTTAAGAAGGGGAAATCCTACCATTCAGGCCCGTTTCGGTAAAGAAATGGCAGTGTTTACCGGAGATTTGCTTTTAGGGCAGGTAATGTCGGTTCTACTGAGGGAGAATCTGAGAGAGTCGGGTATGTTGATTGCAGGCACCATTCAGGATATGTGCCGTGGTGAGATTACCCAGTCTGACTGCCGTTACCGGACAGATATTTCCAAAGAAGAATATTATGCTAATATTTACGGTAAAACTGCGTCCATGTTTTCCACAGTATGTAAAGTCGGAGGACTGGAGAGCGGTTGTTCAGATGAAATAATCGGACGGTTGGGAGAAATTGGTCTGCATTTGGGTTATTTATTTCAAATCCGGGATGATTTATTGGATTTCCTTCCTCAGAATGTGGAGGACGGAAAGCCGGTACGGATGGATTTTCAGGAGGGAATTTTTACTTTACCTGTCATTTTTACCCTATCTCATCCGGAATGCAGAGGACGGCTGGAAGAGCTGATAGAGCTTGCAAAGACAGGAAGGCTTACAAAGAAAGCTCTGGAAGAGTTGGACAAACTGATTATGGCTGCGGATGGCTTCAAAGCGGCGATTGAGGAGGCAGAAGAACATCGCAGAAGGATAGAAGAGTTATTATCAGCCTTTCCTTCTTCTAAAGAGGTAAAGAGCATAAGGTATCTTATATCGCTGCTGTCTTTGCCTGAGTTATCATAAAGCAGTGAAGCGGCTGAACAGATGCTGATTTTAGAATAAAAGCAAAATAAAAGCTCCGGGACATCTGCCCCGGAGCTTTATCTTATATGCCAAATTTTATATCAAACTTATTTAACACCCATCCATCCAGAGATAACCATTCTCTGAACCTCGCTGGTTCCTTCGTAAATCTCGGTAATTTTAGCATCACGCATGAATCTTTCAAAAGGATATTCACGAGTATATCCGTAACCACCTACTAACTGGAGACAACGGCGGGTAACATCGCTTGCTACTTCAGAAGCCTTTAATTTACCCATAGCTGCAAAGTGGCCGTAAGGTTCATGGTCCTGTTTAGCCTGAGCGGCACGATAGATTAAAAGACGTGCTGCGTCAACTTCGCACTGCATATCAGCTAATTCAAACTGAGTATTCTGGAACTGGCTGATGCGTCTGCCAAACTGTGTACGCTCTTTAACATACTTAACGCACTCGTCGATAGCAGCCTGAGCAATACCAAGAGCCTGAGCGCCGATACCGATACGTCCGCCGTCAAGAGTGGTCATAGCAACCTTGAAGCCTTTGTTTAATTCGCCAAGTAAATTCTCCTTGGGTACAATACAGTCTTCCAGAACCAATTCGCAGGTAGATGAACCGCGGATACCCATTTTCTTCTCATGGGAGCCTACACTGAAGCCAGGGAAGTCTCTTTCCACGATGAAAGCGGAGATTCCTTTGGTACCTAAGGATTTATCGGTCATGGCAAAAATAACGAATACGTTGGCAAAACCGGCATTGGTGATGAAAATTTTGGAACCGTTAAGTACCCAATGGTCACCTTTGTCCACTGCAACGGTCTTCTGTCCGGCAGCATCAGTACCAGCATTGGGTTCGGTAAGTCCGAAAGCGCCTAACCATTCTCCGGTTGCCAGTTTGGTTAAATATTTCTGTTTCTGCTCTTCAGTACCGTATTCGCTGATAGGCCAGGCGCAGAGAGAGGAATGAGCGGAAACCATAACGGAAGTGGTTGCACAGTGTTTTGCTAATTCTTCGCATACACCAATGTAGGTTAAGTAGGACATACCTGCTCCGCCGTATTCTTCGGCAAAAGGTACACCCATCATGCCCATTTCTGCAAGAGCATGCCAGGTTTCCTCAGGGAAACGTTCGTTCTCATCCACTTCAGCAGCCTTGGGAGCTACTTCATTTGCAGCAAAATCCTTGAGCATATCAAGAATATCCTGCTCGTCCTGAGTAAATTTAAAATTCATACCAATCTCCTTTTCTAATGAAATTTTGTTACTCCCGTCTGCCTTGAGGAAACTGCCTCCCGGCAGACGGGAGATAATGTCAGATAATATTATGAGAAAGCAAAATTAGCTGCGCGCTTTTTTGATTTCTGCTACTAATACAGGCAGCACATCAAACAGGTTGCCTACTACGCCGTAATCAGCGATGTCAAAAATAGGAGCTTCAGGGTCTTTGTTTACCGCTACGATAACGTCAGAGCCGCTGATACCTGCTGCATGCTGGATAGCCCCGGAAATACCGCAGGCTATGTATAACTTGGGAGCAACAGTCTTACCGGTCTGTCCAACCTGGTGTGCATGAGGAATCCAGCCTGCGTCTACTGCGGCACGGGAAGCGCCTACGGTAGCGCCTAATTCGTTTGCCAGTTCACGAATGATATTGAAGCCTTCCGCACTGCCTACACCGCGTCCGCCGGAAACGATAATTTCAGCGCCTTCAAGGTCAACCTTCTCGGTGCCCATTTCGTTGATAATTTCCAGAACCTGAGTACGAATCTGGTCAGAGGAAACATGAATTTCTTCACGGATTACCTCTGCATTTCCGCCAACGGGATTTTTCTTGAATACGCCGGGACGGATAGTACCGATTTCGGGACGATGGTCGGGACAGATGATGGTAGCCATTAAGTTACCGCCGAAGGCAGGACGTGTCCAGAGGATAATATCCTTTTCTTCGCTGTAGTCAAGAGAGGTACAGTCTGCGGTCAAACCGGTATCCAGACGGCAGCTCACACGGGGACCAAGGTCCCGGCCGTTGTTGGTGGAACCAATCATCATACTCTTAGGACCGTATTTTTCAACCAGTGCAACTAAAGCGATAGCGTAAGCATCGGTAGAATATTTGGCATATTCTTCACCTTCAACCACAATTACTTTATCAGCGCCGTGGTTGGAAGCAGCTTCGATAGCGGAATCCACATTGTTACCGATAATGACAGCTACCAAATCGCCGCCCTGTTTGCCGGCCAATGTTTTACCAGGATTGAGCAGCTCCAGGCCGACATTTTTTGCGCTGCCGTCTTCGTTAGTCTCAATAAATACCCAAAGGTCTTTGGTCTTGCTTTCCATTGTTATTCCTCCCTTTCCTTACATGATGCCTGCGTCGTTAAGCATGGAAAACAGCTTCTTAGCAGAATCTTCAGCAGTTGCTTCTTCAATCTTTACACCGCCGCTCTTTTTCGGAGGCACAAAGCTCTTAAATACTTTGGTAGGAGAACCCTTAAGGCCTGCACGGGTAAGGTCGATGGAAGGAAGTTCAGCTTCGCTGAATACCGGAATCTCGGCACGGTTAGCAGCTAATTTACGCTTAATGCTGGGATAACGGGGTTCATAACCGGGCTGGGTAAAGGTAATCAGGCAGGGTAATTTGATTCCGACGATTTCAAAGCCGTCATCGGTCATCTTCTTAACCTTTAAGCCGTCACCGTCCATCTCTGTTTCCACACCGTTGGTAACCTGAGGCAGACCGAGATGTTCAGCGATTTCGGGACCTACCTGAGCGGTATCACCGTCAATAGCCTGCTTTCCGCAGAAGATAGCATCAAACTTGCCTTCAGCTTCTTCAACCTTAGCGATAGCCTGGCTGATAATGTAACTGGTAGCAAGGGTGTCGGAACCGCCGAAAGGACGGCCGGAAATCAGATAAGCCTTGTCAGCAGCAATAGCAAGACACTCTTTAAGAGCGTTCACAGCCTGAGCAGGACCCATGGAAAGAACCACAATCTTGGTATCGGGATTCTTGTCCTTAATGCGGGCAGCAGCTTCAAGAGCATAGCCGTCGTAAGGATTTACGATACTGGGCACACCATCACGGATTAGAGTGTTCTTTACCGGATCGATTTTGATTTCGGTAGTATCCGGTACTTGTTTGACACAGACGAGAATATTCATATTGTTTCCCTCCTCTAACATAATTTTTTGCTTAATATCTCGTTAAAAAATTGGCATTTGCGTCCAGGACTAATTTTACCAGTTTTTTGTAGAAAAGTCAAGGAAAAATGAAATTATAAACAATAAAAACTGTGATTAATGCTAAAAATAATCACAGGTATAAAATTCCTTTGTTTACAGATACTAGTATCAAATACAGAAAATGTATATGGAGGTTTTCATGAGAGCAACAGGTATTGTCAGAAGAATAGATGATTTAGGCAGGGTGGTGATTCCAAAAGAGATTAGAAGAACCATGCGTATCCGGGAGTCGGAGCCTTTGGAAATTTATACGGGGAAGGAAGGGGAAATTATCCTGAAAAAATATTCCCCTATCAGTGAGATGACCGATTTTGCAAAGCAGTATGCGGAAAGTCTGAGCCAGGTTTCCGGCAGAGCCGTCCTGGTGGCGGACAGGGACCAGTTCATTGCCGTTTCCGGTGGAGGCAAAAGCATATTGGGGCGGGTAATCAGCAAGGAGCTGGAGGATAAAATGGAAAAAAGGGAATGCTTTCTGGCATCCAGAAGTGAACGCAGCTTTATTCCGGTAATGGAGAATATGCCGGAGGAATATGTCCATGAAGCGGTCTGCCCTATCTTAAGCGAAGGGGACATGATTGGGGCGGTCATTCTGCTGGAGCAGGACACCAGAAAGAAAATGAACGATGGAGACTTGAAGCTGATTCAGGCAGCGGCAGGATTTTTGGGTAAGCAGATGGAACAATAAATAAAGATAGAAGAAAAATCCGAAGCCAGAGAGCCTCGGATTTTTTTGTCAGGGTAAAAGAACGTAGCGGAAAATGGCGATAAATTGCATTATGCTCCCGGCCAGCACAAAAAGATGGAAACAGGAGTGCATATAGCGGTGCTTTTTTCCCAGTCCATAAAGGATGGCGCCCACAGTATAGGAGATGCCGCCTGCCAGAAGCCAGAGAAGCCCCGTAAGGGGAACGGCCTCCATGGCAGGCTTGATAGCCAGAACCACGCACCAGCCCATACCGATATAACAGGCCATGGAAAATTTGGCGTATTTTTTCAAATCAATAGCCGTTAAAATAATGGCGATAACCGCACAGCCCCAAACCAGTCCCAGAATGGTCCATGCCCATATGGGGGAAACGGGCCGCACTGCACAGAGCATGACGGGAGTGTAGCTTCCGCCAATTAAAATATAGATAGTACAGTGGTCGATGACCTGCATCACTTTTTTAGCCATACCGCAGGGAAGTCCATGGTACACGCTGGACATTAGATAAAGAAGAATCAGGGAAATACCGTAGGTGGCGCTGCTGACCACAGCCCAGCTATCCTGTCTGGCAACGGAAACGGCCAGGCACATAATCAGGGCGGCCACGCCGAAGGCGGCTCCCATAATATGGGACAGGGTATTGAACAGCTCCTCCCCTTTGGTATAGTCCGGGAGAACCCGGTCGCATAGTTTCGTTCTTGTCATAATATGATGTCGCACCTTTCTATTGAATATTCGGTATAAGAAAGTATAAGCAGGAAGGGCAAAAACTACTACCTACTTAAGCATTCTACCGCTCTCCTGGCAGTAGAGAAGGCCCATTTTAAAGGATTTTTACAGAAATTTAATATGACAGGAAAGGGAAGAAATGATACAATGGCCACAGTGCTAAGATGAAGTTTTTACAGAAGCCAGGAGGAGAAGATATGTCAGGATTTGCATTTGTTCTAAATAAGGAAATGAATTTTACAGATGGGTCTTCCCATATTTGTTCCATTGCTAAAGGGTACTCCGGTGAAGAGTTTGCTTTAATCTACGGACAACTGAGAGCCTTATTTGGAGAACCAAACTATGAATCAAAAGATTTGGAGAATCAATATAGCTACTGCCTTAAGGCAACGGATGAGCAGGGAGAAACGGTTGTCATAGAGGTCTATAGTGGTTCCAGCGGTCCTGCCATTGGAGGCATGAAGGATGAAAAAAGCAGATTGGCGGCAGCGGCTTTAATCGAAAAAATAAATGAAGCAAAACCTGCAGACTATGAATATGAAGGCTATTATATGGACGGGCCCAGTAAAGTCCGGCAGGGAGTGAAAGATGGGAAAGCCTTTTACCAGGAAGAGGAAATAGAACTGGAGAGTGAGGAATTTAAGAAAGCCTGCAAGCTCATCTATTCCAAGCCGGAAGAATAAGGGTTATGCTGAAGAAAGTGGTTGATGCAATGGAGCAGATATGCAGGAATTAAAATTTATTATTGCGAAAAACATACAGTCGCTGCGCCAGGCAAAAGGAATGACCCAGGCGGAGCTGGCGGAGAAACTGAATTATTCCGATAAGTCCGTATCCAAATGGGAAAGAGGGGAGTCTCTTCCGGATATTACCGTGTTAAAAGGAATTGCAGATTTGTTCCAGGTCTCCCTGGATTATTTGGTGGAGGATGAACACAGGGAAAAGAATTATCCTTCAAAAGAGGCGGCGGACAGGAAAAAGAAGAGAAATCACTATATTATTACGGCTACCAGTATCTTTCTGGTGGCTATTTTCGCAAGCCTTCTGTTCATTATTCTGGCTATGGTGTTTCCCGGCACAGCCTATCCCTGGCTGTGTTATGCCTATGCAGTTCCGGCGGCCACGATTGTATGGCTGGTGTTTAATTCGGTATGGTTTAATCCTCACCGAAATTTTATGATTGTCTCTATCATGGTATGGTCTTTGCTGGCAGCGTTATACCTGACTTTTGCCATGCAGGGTTATAAGGTTTGGCCTATCCTGCTGCTGGGAATACCTGTTCAGGTAATTATCTGGATGTGGTCCAATTTAAGGCAGCGTGAGAAAAGGCTCTGATGCCGGGTTGGCGGTTAGAGACATCTGATGGTGATAAAAACCTGCCGGGAAATCTTTTATTTACTAAAAGTTTCCCGGCAGGTTTTTTAGCGTTCGCCCATTTGGTCCAGCAAACTGATTTTCATATCATACAGTCTGGCAGATAAATCCACATATACTTCATGGGGATTGACCAGACGTCTGGTCTCATCCCAGAGAGTGTTCAGCTCATTCTGACAAATCTGTCGTATTTCCATAACCGAGGGAGACTGATAAACGCATTCTCCCTTCAAAAATACGGGTACCAGAAGCTCCTTCATGGTATAGCTTCCGCCCGCCAGCTTCGTTTTTTTCCAGGGCTCATGAGGGTCGAACAGAAGCAGAGGCTGACGTTCGTCGAAGGTTTCATCTACCAGGCAGATTAAATCTGCTTTAATTTTGCCGGTATCCTTCTCATAAATGCGATAGATGGTTTTATTTCCGGGGTTAGTGACCTTTTCCGTGTTCTCCGACAGCTTGATTTTGGGAATAAATTCACCCTGGGAATCCATTACCGCAGCCAGCTTGTATACACCGCCGAAGGAAGGGCAGTCCTTGGAGGTAATCAGGTTGGTGCCCACACCCCAGGAGGTAATGGTGGAGCCCTGGGCCTTCAGGCTGTCAATTAAAAATTCATCCAAATCGTTGGAAGCGGAAATCACCGCATCTTCAAAACCGGCTTCATCCAGCATTTTCCTGGCTTTTTTGGATAAATAAGCCAGGTCCCCGCTGTCCAGCCGGATACCGTAAACGGTAAGGGGAATCCCCTCCTTACGCATTTGGGTAAAGACCTTGATAGCGTTGGGAACCCCGGATTTTAAGGTGTCGTAGGTGTCCACCAGCAGAATGCAGGCAGAGGGGTACATCCGTGAGTAGGTCCAGAA
>JBNMJJ010000069.1:0-9261 GCA_050873745.1 Lachnospiraceae bacterium
CGTTCTGCTATGTTTGTACAGTGACTTGTCGTCAGTTTCCTAACTTGACATTCGCTCCACGGAAAACCTGCATTATGCAGCAACCTCACGTTTCACAGCTATCATGCCACAGCAATTAGTAGTATAGCGAAACTTTTCTGCCTTGGCAAGGAATATTTTTATTTTTCTTTAAAAAAATTGTATTTATTTTGATACAATCCTGCATTCTCAGAAAAACCTGTTCGGCCGCCCATCCAGTCAACACCCAAAATGTACATAAAAGAGCCAACGGGAATTTCCATTGGCTCTTAACACACTCCTAGTATCGGTTTCCCCGGCGCACCATCTCACCCCGCATTCCATAAAGCCTGGCTCTTCGGAAACGGAATACGATGCACACCGCTGCAGTCTCCAAATCCATCAGTTCTCTGTTTCGGAAAGAAATCCGTGTATAGCCATCCTCCTGAGGAGTAAGTACACAGTCCTCAAAACCGAATCCTTCATAGGGTGTTTCTTTCCAGCCAGGACAAAGAGACGCAGAAAATATTCCCCCTTCCTCCACCTCCGCCAGAACGGACAGATAATTACCATAGACGTTGAACTGGCAAGTGGAAATAACCGCTTCTTTGGAAACCTCTCTGGGTTCATACCATGCAAAACCATCCTTTTTCAGGAACCCACGGGCAAACGAGGTCTCCCGAAAATTACTGTGGTGACCGTTGCTGCCCATATAGTAAAAGCATAATTTATCTCCCATATCTACAGGTGCCGAGGCATAGATACAGCCACAATCAAAATCGCCCGAAGGATAGCTCCCCTCGCCTCTGGGAATAAGATATTGTCCGGGAGCCACCCGGTCAAATTTTTCTGTAGAAGAGGCATATGTCAATTCACAGTCCACCGTGTCAAAGCCAGGCACCGACCGGTCTCCCTCATGAAATATGGAAGCCAGCCCCAGATATAACCCTTCGTACCAGAATACCGGCATGGAATAAACCTGAGCCTCAAACCCATTTCCCCGAAGTATTTCCTGCGGCTCACTCCAGTTAATGAAATCCTGGCTGCTGCAGATGGAAGAGGTTCGCACGCCATTTTTCCATGTACGGACAATGACCTTAAACAGGCCGTCCACCTTATCCCGAAAAGGGAAGTTGTGAGAATCGGCCGGAGGATTCCACTTTGGCCACCGAATCATCCTGCCCCAATGAACGCCGTTCTCCGAAAAGTTCACCGCCATATAATTTTGGCCCCCCGGATATTCCACCTTAGTCACCAGTTTATAGCGTTTGGATGGGTCTGCCTCCTCCTCATCCAGAAATACTCCGGTTCCATGCGCATAGCGAAACAACATATTGTTATCCTTAGTTCCTTCAAATTCCACCACCCCCAGATTAGGCTTAACCCAATGCACACCGTCATCACTCTCCGCATAGCCTAAGGAGGTGATACGGGTTGACATAGGCCGGTAATCCCTCCTGCTGCGCTCTTCTTTGGAAGCAGACGCCGAATCACTGTCCTTTGAACAGAAAGTATAATAACATCGGTATTTCTTATATTTCGAATCGTAAATAACGTTGGGATAGGCATTATCATAGCGAACTTCCCACCTTCTGGGCGGATTGCTAAAAAAATCCTCATGAAACAGGGGATTATTCGACCTGTCCTTCTGGATATGCCCCACGGTCAGTTTTACGTTATCCATACCCTGAGGCTGCAGAGTGCCACGGTCCAAAAACAGATACTTATCCATTACAAGCTTCCTCCTTAGTAAAGTTTATATTCAGGCTTCCGGCAACTGCTCGCCGTAGAGATGGCAAGCAACCATATGGTCACTGTCATCATGAAGGTACAGTGCAGGGTCTACGGATTTGCAAATATCCATACAATGAGGGCATCGGGGATGAAACGCACAGCCCATAGGCTTATTGATTGGGCTGGGAACCTCTCCCTGGAGAACGATACGTTTTTTCTCCTGACGAATCTGAGGCACGGGAATGGCAGACAGCAGTGCCCTGGTATAAGGATGGAGGGGGCTGGCATACAGTCCACGGGAATCCGCAATCTCCACAATCTTACCCAGATACATCACTACAATGCGGCTGCTCATGTACTGAACTACCGACAAATCATGGGCGATAAACAGATAGGTTAATCCCAGCTCCTTCTGAATCTTTTTCATCAAATTGAGTACCTGAGCCTGAATGGACACGTCCAGCGCAGACACCGGTTCGTCACAGATAAGCACCTCCGGGTTTACCTCCAGAGCACGGGCAATACAAAGACGCTGACGCTGACCACCAGAAAACTCATGTGGATAACGCAGGAGGTAATCCGGCTGGATGTTGACCATCTTCAACACATTTTCCATAATGCGTTCCCGTTCTTCCCTGCTGTTTACGCCATGAACCTTCAGCGGCTCTTCAAAAGCAGTATAAATCTTCTTCAACGGATTCAGAGCAGAATAAGGATCCTGGAACACCATCTGAACCTTCTTGCGGAACCAAAACAGCTCATCCCTGGTAAACCTGGTAATATCCTTAAAATCACCTCCATAATTGAACATTACCCGACCACCGGTGGGCCTGTTGAGCATCATAATTGTTTTACCAAAAGTAGACTTGCCGCATCCTGACTCTCCTACGATACCAAGCGTCTCCCCTTTGTATATATCCAGACTTACATTGTCCACAGCCTTGACATGCCCTACCGTTTTTTTTCTAAAACCTTTCTTGATTGGAAACCACATCTGCAAATCCCGAATCTGAAAGATTACCTCTTTATTCTCCATATCACTCCACCTCCTGAAAGGAATCATATCTCAAGCAGCGTACATAGTGACCCGGAGATATTTCAAAACTGGGAATATCCCTCTTTTGACAACGCTGCTCACAGAAGGGACAGCGGCCGGCAAATTCACAGCCCGGTCCTAAATCTGCGGGATTGGGAGTAACACCTGGAATAGTCTCAAGCTCCTGCCCCTCTGCCAGGCCAAGCACTGGCACAGAACGCAGCAGAGCCTCCGTATAGGGATGAGACGGTTTCTCAAAAATATCCTCCAAAGAGCCAAACTCCACCACACGGCCCATATACATTACACAGACCTCATCTGCCATTTCAGCCACCAGGCCCATGTTGTGCGTAATTAAGATAATCGACTTATGGTCCTTAATCTGAAGTTCCTTCATCAGCTCCATAATCTGTGCCTGTATGGTCACATCCAACGCAGTAGTCGGTTCGTCAGCAATAATAACCTCCGGATTGCAAATCATGGCGATAGCAATTACCACCCGCTGCTTCATCCCTCCGGAAAACTGATGGGGGTAGTCGTTGATACGTGTTTCGGAATCGGGAATGCCCAGCTTACGAAACATCTCCAAAACCTTCTTTTCAGCCTCCTTTTTCTTCATACCAGTGTGCTGGATAAGCCCCTCAGCTACCTGGGCGCCTACCTTATAAACAGGATTAAGAGAAGACATAGGGTCCTGGAATACCATGCCAATCTCACCCCCCCCGTAGTTGACGCATCTCAGCGCCAAAAGCCTCCATCTTATCCAGCCGATATTCCCTGCCATCCTTGACGGAACGATAAACCACATGCTCAGCCTTTACTCTGGCATTTTTAGGCATTAGATTTACTATAGAATGAACCGTCACACTTTTACCGCAACCAGACTCCCCTACTACAGCTAATGTGGTGCCCCGTCGAAGCCGCAGAGAGACATCTTTAACAATCCGGATTTCTCTGCGGTCCGAAATAAAGCTGGTTGACAGGTTCTTTACGTCCAAAACATAATCTTGATTCTCCATGATTTCCCCTCCTTATTGCTGTTTCGGATCAAGGACGTCCCGCAGGCCGTCGCCGAAAAAGTTGATTGCAAGCACAAACACAGAGATGACTGTCCCAGGCACTGCCCATAGCCACCAATAGTTGGAAACAACCTCCACGGATTTGGCGGCGTTTAGGATATTACCCCAGGTAGGCATGGAGGACGGAACACCCACACCCAGGAAGCTTAAGCTGGCCTCTGAGAGAATAAACCCTGCCACATTGACGGTAGTGGCCACAATCACGGGAGAAAGTACATTGGGAAGAATCTGCCTGAACATGATGCTCGTTTTAGACATACCAAAGGCTTCACAAACCTGGACATAGGTTTCCTCCCTCAAAGCCAGAAACTCATTGCGCACCATACGAAAGGTTGTCATCCATCCGGTTACGGAAAATACCAAAATCAAATTTCCCACTCCCTGCCCCAGAATACCTACCAGAATCATGATAAGAATCATTTCTGGAAAAGTCTGGAAAATTTCTGAAATCCGGATTAGTAACGCATCCACTTTGCCTCCGAAATATCCAGCGATACTTCCCAACACCACACCAATCAGGGAACCGCTCAGCGCACCGACGATGCCCACAAATACGGAAATGCGGCCACCATAAAGTACCCGGGCAAATATATCTCTTCCCAACTTATCTGTCCCCAGAATATGCTTAGCACAAGGTGAAATAGATTTCTCCGCCAGATTCACCTCGCTAGGGTCATAACTGGTGAGAAGGGGAGCAAAAATCGAAGCCAAAATAATAAGTGCAACAAAAATCATGCCAATCATAGCCAGTCGATTGTTAATAAATTTAAGCATATTTTTACGCATTAAACTGGAAGCCTGTTTCTTATTTGTCTGCTGCAAATTAGATGTAGTTGAACTCATAATGTATTACCTCCTCCCTTCTATTCGCCCAAACGGACACGCGGGTCCAACGCCGCTGTCAGAACGTCCACCAGAAAGCTGGCCCCAAGAATTGCCGCCGCTACCAGCAGAGTAGTTACCATAATAACAGGATAGTCACCAGACACCACCGATGAGGTGATGATGGAACCGATACCGGGCCACCCAAAGACGGACTCAATGACCACAGAACCGCCAATCAGCATGGGAAGGCGGAAACAAAGGATGACCAGAACCGGACGCATAGCATTACGAAAGCCATGTTTAATGTATACCTTCCACTCCGGAATCCCTTTAGAACGGGCCGTCTTAATATAATCACTGTTAAGAACTCCCAGCATGGTATTGCGGGAATAACGCATAAGAACAGCACACATGGCAACAGTCATCGTCAGTACCGGTAAAACCAAATGAATAAAGGCATCCCTAAATCCACTGGCCCCCGGCGAAGTGCGGCCGCTTACCGGGAACCACCCCAGCTTAATGGCAAAAATCTGAATGATGCAGATGCCAAAGAAAAACTGGGGAACGGACTGTCCAAGAACGGCAAAAATGCGGCCTATGTAATCTATCATTCCATTCTGACGTATAGCCGATATAATACCAATACCAATGCCGATGATAGAAGACAAAATCAGTGAAATAAACGCCAGTTCAAAGGTTGCAGGCAATCGGTTTTTCAGCAGCGATGCTATAGAAGAACCGTTGACGATGCTATAGCCAAAATCTCCGGTAACAATATCCCCAACCCAGCGAATATAACGGACAATAAAGGGGTCATTAAGCCCCAGCTTCTCACGGAGCAACTCCTGATTATCCGCACTGGCCGCCATATCAGGGGTGAGCAGATAATTAATTGGGTCAATCCCGGTAGCCTGCAGGCCGGCAAATACAATAAAACTAATCAATAAGAGCATGGGAATCATCTGCAATATTTTTTTTCCTATGAATTTCAGCAAAATCGCTCCACTCCTTTCTCTTTTCCCCCTACTACCGTTTTTCTCAAGAGACAGCAGGGATGTATAATGTCATCACAGCTAAAATGTGCGCCTCCAGGCACACAAGAAAAAGGGAGACACCCCACCGGGGTGCGCTCCCTCAACCGCCAATGTGTTGACCAACTTCTCATTATCCTGCCTAGTTGATAATCTCCCACTGTTCCATATGAATGTTGGAGATGTACCATGGATTACCGAAGGTGATTCCATCAGGCAATTTGACATGGTCGGTGTCGATAAAAATATTATTTCCAATCGTATACAGCGGAATCTTATACAGATTCTCCTGTTCAAGCTCCTGAAGCTCCTTAAGTGTCTGGCTGACAACAGCAGAATCGGACTCGGCTGCAATAGCGCTCGCTCCCTCATCAAATATGGTGTCACCGCCGAAAATATTCTTAAAGTTGGCATTATTTGAATCGTACTCGCCGTACCATTCCGCTATGCTAAAGGCAGACAATCCCTTGTAGCCTATATCATAATTACGGGTGGAGAATAAATCTGTAGTTCCCTGGGAAGTCTGAACGGTCTCTACCTTCATACCTATCTCGCCCAGATAATAAGCGATGGTATCCATGAAATCAATGGAACTCTGGTCCGTGTAATAATATAAGATGCGGAAGGTATGGTTAAAGTCATAATTTGCCTCCTCAAGCAGTTGTCTTGCCTTCTCAGGATTATATTCATAGGTCTTTTTGTTATACTCATCATAATCGTTGGGCACGCCAGAGTTAATCACATGTGCAAGCCCCGGGAATAACTGCTCCGCAATAGTCTCCCTGTCAATAGCATAGAGAATAGCTTCACGCACCCTCACATCCTGCATAACAGGATTTTCGTTACCGTCTATCCCCTTCATATTACAGATAAAGTAACGATAAAACAGAATATCAACAGGATACATGGTTAAAGAGTCCAGCTTATCCAGCTCATTAATCATGTCAGGCGCATTGGTATTAATCATATATGTATTACCGGCCTGCGCTGCAGTAATAAGGTCGGGCACAAAATAATTAATAATCTGTGTGAACTTCCATGGAGTACCGTTATAGTGTTCGTTAGGAACCAGAGTATAATAGTTTCCCGGGCTCATCTCGCCCATTTTGAATGCTCCGCTGGTCACAGGATTAGACCAATAGCTGCTGTTATGGATTTCCAACGGTTCAATATCCTTCATGGCATGCTCAGGCATAATGCAAAACTGAGCAATCACAGGAATGAATGCACCATAGGGTGATTCCAGGGTAATTGTAACGGTGTTGCCTTCTACCACTACACCCTCCAGATTGTCGGCAGAACCGTCTTTCCAAGCTGCAGCCCCACGGATTTGAGTAAAGGCATTGGTAAAAATGGCATTGCCGGAAGCCACCTTCAGGTTCGCCTTAATACTAAATGCCACGTCCTCAGCAGTCAAATCCTCACCGTCAGACCACTTCAGGCCATCCTTCAATACAAAGGTATATACCAAGCCATCATCGGAAACGGTATAGCTTTCTGCCAAATCCGGAGCAACATCTGTCAGATTGGGCTCCGCCAAGAGCAGTGTACGGTACATAGCAGTAATAATGCCAGTGGGATTATGCCATGGGTAGGCTGTCTTATCCCCAGCCCCGTCAACAACACTGGCAACCTTAAAGACCTGCTCTCCCTCACCCACAGCTTCCCTGGGGGCACTGCCCTCAGGCGCTGCCGCCTCGCCGCCTGTAGCAGACGCATTATTGTCGCTGCCGCAGCCGGACAAAACGACCAGAACCATACCCAGTACCAGCGCTAAGGATAGCAAACGCTTACTTCGTTTTTTCAAACTTCTCATCTTAATAACATCCTTCCTTTCCTTAAATTTACTGTTTTCACACATCATTTTGCTCCAATTCAGCCGTTCCCTGTGCTTCAAGAACCCATTCTACCGGAAATTTGGCAAAATACTGGGTCAAATCGCTGCCTTCGTAGAGAATGCCAATCTGCCCGTCAGGCAACTGCACCATACAACTGTAGGCAAATTCTCCCGGTTCCAACAGACGCTTGGCACACCAGGTACTGGTTCCATCATCGCTGTACTTAACGAAGCCGCGCACCCGGCAATCCTCGTCCTCCGGATTAGAGAATAGCCAGGCATCCCTGCCATTATGGCGAATACGCAGAACATGACTTTGGCACTCTGGGTCTGGCAGCGACTGTAGATGTTCGAATCCGTACCAGCTCTCACCTCCGTCATCGCTGTAAGCCGCCGCCGTACGCTTTTTTACAGAATTCCTTATAAAAATTCTCAGCCTGCCACCGGGCAGCTCGGTTATCTGGCATTCTCCCAAATTAACCACAGGGCCGTCTGTATTCTGAGCATTATTAGAATTTCCGTTGAGCATACATCCATCATTGACTGAAGCTCCCCTCTTCCAGGTACAGCCGTGATCATCGGAATAAATCGCTCCGCTGGAGCAGCCCCCTTCTCCTTCACTGGAAAAATAAACAGGGTAGAGTAAACGTCCCCTATGGGGGCCCTCCTTCAACTGGATACCCGTCCCGGGACCAGCCCCTATGAACTTCATCCACTCCGCCTTGACCTGCGGATTAAGCTCCCTGGGTTCAGACCATGTTTCTCCATTATCCCGGCTCTCAATAATCTGCAAGAATGAGGTGTCCATTTGGCGAAATACCCGCTGCCTGCCGTGGCAAATACTGCCGCAGGGCTCCTCACCCAAAAACACACATCCATAGGCATCAACCCGATAACCAGTATTCCTTCCCTGCATATCCAGCACCTGACCATCCGTCTCCCGGACGTACTCCTTCCCATCTCCATCCCGAAGACGCTTGCGCCCTTTCTCATCAAAACCTGTCCCTGCTGCTGAGCGCAGGGCTCCGATGCCCGCCGAGGTATGATTATAAATCATATAAAGAATCCGCTCCTCTTCATCATAAAGGAATGAACCGTCGATAGCGGCTGCACCGTCCTTCCTTCCGACACCGCCAAAATCATACAGTATTCGAAGCTCGGACCAACTCTCTCCGCTGTCTTTGCTGATGCGGAATGCACGACAGATGTGATTCGGATTATCTCCGGGAGCCTCCATCCGCGCATCGGCGCTGGCCACCACCACACCATCTCCGGCTGCCACCACGGTAGGAATACGGAAATTTTCCACCTCCTGCATCCCTCTGGCAAAAAGGGGAATTTTTTTCATCCTCGGCTTCGGCTTCGCCGCTGGCAGGGGCTCCATCCGTTCCGAAAGCTGCAAAGATAATAGCTCTCCCTTAAAAAAATTAGCATACTGGTCTGCCATGGTGCTGCGGCCTGCCGTGACAAAGCCTACATAATCGAACTGGCAATAGGGGCCCGGGGTTCTGTCCTCAATGACCAGCTCCCCATCTACCCAAACACAGACACCCTTATCATCCCCACGAAAGCTGAGTAAGTGTTCTGCCCCGTCACAGTAAGCATCTGAACTGCTCAGAACTTTCAGACCGCCGCCCCGCTTCACCGTCAGAACTGCCCGGCCCTTATTCAGATTCAGGGAAAAGTCCGGCAACAGGCTTTCCTTATAGTAGACTGCTAACA
>JBNMJJ010000070.1:0-9247 GCA_050873745.1 Lachnospiraceae bacterium
ACCGACAGCGAAGAACTGGCCCAGAAGGTTTCAAATCAGGTGGAAGGGTTCCTTCAAAAACTGTCCCGCACAGAGATTATGCGAAAGTCTCTGGATAACTACGGCTATATTTTAATCGTGAAGGATATGGAGGAGGCAGTGGAGACGGCCAACGCCATTGCCAGTGAGCATCTGGAGATTCTGACCCGGGAGCCCTTCCAGATAATGACCAAAATCAAGCATGCCGGAGCCATTTTCCTGGGGGAATATTCCTCAGAGCCTTTGGGAGACTATTTTGCAGGCCCTAACCATGTACTGCCTACCAATGGAACGGCAAAGTTTTTCTCTCCCTTAAGCGTGGATGATTTCTGCAAAAAAACCAGTATCATTTCCTATTCCTGCGAAGCTCTCAAACAGGTACATAAGGATATTGAACTGTTTGCCGAAAAAGAAGGCTTAACGGCCCATGCAAACTCCATCAAAGTGAGATTTGAATAAAGTAAGTTTTTTCATACCGGAAAGGAGAGAATATCATGGAAAAACAGGCGCCTGTAGATGGAAAAACGTCTGTAGATAAAGAATCATTTATAAATAGAAAAGCCTCTATAGCAAGAAAGACGAAGGAAACGGATATTTCTCTTTCCTTAGGGCTGGACGGCAGCGGAAACAGCAGGATTTCCACCGGAATAGGTTTTTTTAATCATATGCTGGAGGGCTTTTCCCGACACGGCTTTTTTGATATGGACTTGACCGTAAAAGGGGATTTGCATGTGGATGCCCATCATACGGTAGAAGATACGGGAATCGTTCTGGGGCAGGCCATTACCGAAGCAGTGGGAGACAAGAAAGGAATCCGCCGTTACGGCTATTTTGTCCTTCCCATGGATGAAACTCTGGTTCTCTGCGCCATAGACCTCTGCGGACGCCCTTATTTTCAATTTGACCTGGAGCTTCCGGCTTCTAAGGTGGGTGACTTTGACACAGAGCTTGTCCGGGAATTTTTTTATGCCGTATCCTATAAGGGGGGAATGAATCTCCATTTTAAACTGTTCTCCGGAACCAATACGCACCATATTATCGAGGCCGCATTCAAAGCCTTTGCCAAGGCCCTGGATATGGCAGTAAGTATCGACCCCCGCAATGAAGGTGTTTTATCTACCAAAGGAAGTCTCTGATATGCCCATAAAGCAGCAGAAGAAGAGGAAGAATAAATGAATAAAAAACTTGTCGCTTCTCTTTTTTTATATGAAAAAGAAGCCGTTACCAATTTTGATGATTTAACCGTTATCAGCAAAGCCCCCGTTTCTCTGGCTAAAATGTACAGTGAACGGCATGCGGATGAACTGATTATATTTGACCTGTCCATGGGTGACAGGGAGCATGAAGAGGCCCTTGATTTAATCAAGGAAATCTGCGGCTCCATAGAAATTCCCGTTATCGGTGCAGGCAACGTAAAACGTACCGAGGAGATTAAAAAGCTGCTGTATGCAGGCTGCCAGAAGGCGGTGCTCAATTATGCCAAAGAATCCAATATCGCTCTTACCCAGGAGGTCTCCGAACGCTTTGGAAAGGAAAAAATCGTAGTTTCCTCCGCAGATTTGAACAATTTCACGGATTTCTTCGATGTGATTGAACATTATGCCTCTGAGGCAATTTATCTGGGAAAAGATAATTTTAAGGCAGCCTATGCCGCAAGCCCCATCCCCTTGATTAGCTGGATTCCTGAGATTTCCCTGGATAAGCTGATTGAAACCCTGAAAAATGACAAGGTTTCCGGCGTCATGGGCACCATGGTAAATGGGAATGCGGCCCAGTTTGCTTCCCTGAAAATGCTGTTAAAGGATAACGGCATTCCCATGGCAGCTCTGGAAGCACAGCTTTGCTGGGAAGAGTTTAAGAAAAACAGCGACGGAATGGTGCCCGTTATCGTTCAGGATTACCGTACCCAAAGCGTACTGATGCTGGCCTATATGAATCGTCAGGCATATGAAAAGACCCTATCCAGCGGAAAAATGACCTACTGGAGCAGAAGCCGGGATGAGCTTTGGGTGAAGGGAGAAACCAGCGGCCATTACCAGTATGTAAAAAGCCTTACCGCCGACTGCGACAAGGATACGATTCTGGCCAGAGTTTCCCAGGTGGGGCCTGCCTGCCATACGGGGGCAAAAAGCTGCTTTTTCAATACCATTATGGAAAAAGAAGATGCACAGGCCGTCAATCCCCTGAAGGTATTCGAGGAGGTCTTTGCCGTTATTCTGGACCGGAAATCCAATCCCAAGGAAGGCTCCTATACCAACTACCTGTTCGATAAGGGAATCGATAAAATTCTGAAAAAACTGGGAGAGGAGGCTGCTGAAATCATTATTGCTGCCAAGAATCCCAATCCCAATGAGATAAAATATGAAATTTCCGATTTTCTTTATCATATGATGGTACTGATGGCAGAAAAGGGAGTTACCTGGGAAGAAATTACGGATGATTTGAGTAAACGTTAGCTTCAAATCAGGTTCTAAGCTGTCCTGTTTATACATAATATTCTATAGCCATTTATGTCTGTCGGCAAAATTTACCCGGATTGGAGATAGAATTATGCAGCTTGAGCAAAAACTGGCACTTATCCAACAGATGCGTCAGAATGAAAATTGGAACAACCGCAGAATGGGGGCTCGCACAGAGGGCTCTTATTCTTATAGAGAAAGAGACCTGTCATGGGCCGATTGGGCCGAAGAGCAGGTCTCCGGGGAGCAGGGCTCCTTGTTTTTTTCTTCTTTTCGTCTTCGTTTTCTGCTGGCAATCTTTCTTTTTCTTTTCTTTTTCTATATGGATGTGAGCAGTGTTTCTGTGGGAAACATAGACAGCCAGTCCATCCAAACCTATGTCAGCAAGAATCTGGCGCCTTCTTCCTTACTCACCCTGATTGACGATATTCACTAACCATACGTTGCTTTTTACCATAAAATAACCGATGATGGCTTTAACAAATTCCATAGACTGTACACACCAGAAAATCGTAACGATAGGCAGCGTGGTAAAGTTAGACAACAAATAAGCTACCGGAATAACCAGCACCCAGGTATATACGGAGTCGAAGATGAAGGTGACTACGGTTTTTCCTCCTGAACGAAGGGTAAAATAGGTGCTGTGGCAGAAAGCGCTCAAAGGCATAATCAGAGCGGAAATAACGATAAACTGTCTGGCCAGCTCTTTAATGCTTTCCTCCGTATTATAAATATTGGGAAAGAGCCGTCCTGCGGCAATCATCAGAACGCACATTCCCGTACATGCCGTTACCACGAAGAAAAGCATTTTATTATCCGCATCCTTTGCCTCCTTCAGCTTACCGGCCCCCAGAAGCTGCCCCACCACGACGGAAATGGCGGAGCCCAACTGAAGGTATACGATATTAAAAAGGTTGGTAATGGTGGAGGAAATATTTTGGGCCGCCACCACCTCCAGACCCCGGACCGCATAGCACTGTACGATTACCGTCATTCCCGTAGCCCAAAGCACCTCGTTTATCATCAGGGGAGTGCCTTTTTTCAGCACTGCCTTTAAGACATGGGCAGGTATTTTGGGGCTGCGGTAGGCGCCCACGATAAATTTATTCCTTTCCGGATGCAAATGGGTCCAGATGACCACGATAATACATTCCAGATACCGGGCGATAACTGTAGCTACAGCAGCGCCCACAACTCCCATTTTGGGAAAACCGCCAATGCCAAAAATCAACAGGTAGTCCAGAATGAGATTAGTAACCACCGCCGCCACGCTGGCCACCATAGGGGTAAAGGTATGGCCCGTTTCCCTCAGAGTATTTCCATAGGATTGAAACAGGGCAAAAGGAGCCAGTCCCAAAAGCATAACCGCCAGATATTCCTTACCATACCCAAGAGCAAGGGTGATGTCTCCCACAGTGCCGGTATCATTCAGATAAAGAGAAATCAGCTCCGTATCCAGGGTAGTCAGCAAAGCCAGAGCAATGAGGGTAATGGCCGTACAGGCATAGAGCTTAAACCGGAAAGTATATTTTTGCCCTTCATAATCCCCCTTGCCGAAAAATTGAGTGCCAAAAATACCGGCGCCGGATACGCCGCCGAAAATACAGACATTGAAGACGAAAATCAACTGGTTCACGATGGCCACGCCGGACATCTGCTCCGTACCAATCTGCCCCACCATAATATTATCCAGAAAGCTGACGAAGCTGGTAATGGCATTCTGGATAATCATAGGTACAGCAATACTCAAAACGTGTAGATAGAAGGCCTTATCGCCAATAAATGTTTTTCTGAATTTTTGCAGCATCTTTTCTCCCTTCCTTTCATAAACCCGACTATTATATCCCTGAAAGAGAATTTTGTCAAATTACGTTTGGATATATCAATAATGCAGTAATTTTGCTATAATGATTATACTGACTAATCAGGAAGAGAGTTTTTGGCGCAGGGGAAAACGGCAAAGGAATACGAAGAAAGTATTGAACTATGCCAAAATTTGACATTCCTATGGAAATTCTGGACATTCCCTGTGAAAAATATAGCGCTGGTGAAAAGAAAAAAATAGATTTGGCAAGAATACTCATCCAGAAATATAACGTAATCATTCTGGATGAACCATTAAATTATATGGATATTCTGTTCAGGGAACAGTTGGAAGAGGCGATACACGCACCGTTCCAACCCTGATTTTTGTGGAGCATGATTCCGTTTTTGGAATGAAGATTTTGCAACTTTAGAAGGTGATTTGTTTAAGCTACAAATACTTGGAAGCATAATAACCTACGAATATTTCTGATTGAATCTGCCCAGTCCGAGGGAGGCAATCCCGCCCACAATCAGACAGAGCCCATTCAGAGCAAAGGCGGAAAGGGATTCCACAAAGCTGCTGAAAGGAATAATCATAATAGTAGCGCCTATCACAATACCGATAATGGCATGAAAGGCCACCGAGTAATGCCGGTTAAACAGTGAATTAACGGCTTTTGAAAGAAGAATAATGGTGGCAAGGCAGCCGATTCCTCCGGGCAGCAGTATGGAAAAGTCCATATGGCCAATTCCTGCCACAAAGGGCTCATACAGCCCCAGAGGCATAAGCAGGGTAGAGAAACTCATTCCCGGCATAATTACGCTTAAAGCCAGACAGAAGCCGCAGAATACATACCAGAGAAAGCTGGGAGTAATTTCCACAGAAAAAATCTGCAGAGCCGCCAAAAGGGTGAAAACACCTATCATGGCAATGTACATGGCAGTATAGGATTTCCCGTCCCGGCCTTTTTCTCCTGCTTCCTGAAAAAGTGAGGGCAGCATTCCGGCAATTAAGCCAATAAAAAGGCACACAGAAGGAGCCGGATATTTTTCCAGCAAAACGGAAAGAAGATTGGCGATTCCCAGAAAGCCGATTGCCCCACCGATACCGACAGGAATCAGTTTGGGCACATGGGTCTTAAAGGTATGGAAGGGGTCCGCCAAAAATTCCATAATGGTCTGATAGATGCCGAAGATTACACAAAGAACACCGCCGGAAATGCCGGGCAGGACGGCTCCCAGGCCAATCAGTGAGCCCTGCAGGATTTTCACAAAAAAGCGAATAGGGGAAAAAGAATGATGTTGAGCCATAATTACCTCCATTGTGAAGCATTTACGCTGAAAAATTGCGGCATTACTTCGTTTGTTCGTCTGCTTAATAGTATATTCATCTATAATGACAACTATAACTATTTATCATACAAAGACTTCTGCTTTCAAGAAAAATAAATCGTGAAAATTCGTGAAAGATTGGGAAATGACTAAAGAAGCTATTGAAGGCTGGCGGAAGTTTTCGGCTTGTTATTGTCACTGTCAGGGGTATACCGGGCTATAAAGAGTATCTTGCCTGGGCCTTCCTATACGGCATACAAGCATCCTGTTTACTGGGCATATACCAAAAAATCAACTAAACATATCCCAATTCCCATCAAACTCTATACATTCTGACCCAAAATTTAACTAATTCAGGGCATATAGAGAAAAAGTAACTCTCCCTGCCCTGATATACTTCAATAGCAGGGCTGTAGAAACAAGAAATTTTATCTATGCCCAAAACATAACTTTTCTCCCCCCTGTTTAATCGTCAAAATGGAAGATGTTGGGTATAGAAGGCATAAAAAATTCTATATGCCCAAAGCAACCAGATTCCTCACGCAATAATATACGCAAAACATCCCAATTTCCAATTCCGCTAGAATTACCACCAAAATTATCTGCCATTTTTTAATACTTCTTGACAAACCTCTCAAAATGCTTTAGTCTGTGTAAAGGAATGAATCTAAATATCAGAGTCTTTCCAAGCGATTATTACGGACCACTCCCAAGGAGTTAAGGCCATACGGACAGCCGGGTCCACTGCCGATTGGCGGTTTACCGCCTTATTGATTGAAAGAAAATTTTTATTTTATAAGTTGGTTACTTTATAACCGAAATGCGAAGATTACGCAAACTTGTGAAACGGTCAATAAAGAGTAGTAAAAGTATTATTGCTATATAGACTCTGTGTCCCCTGTATATTCCTTTTTTTCATCCCTTAAGTTCAGGTTTAAAGGTAGAGTATTCTCCCAAAACCTGTCTCTGGAAGGGAATAAGGATGCCATGCAAGTTGTGTAATGCAGCTTGCTTTTTTTGTGTCTCTAAATTCACCTGATGCAGGCTAAGTGTCCTGCAAAACAGGATTCTATATTAATATACGGGGTACATAGGTATGGAAGAAAAAAGGACAATCAATCAAAATGAAGCGCCGATTTACAAAGCCCTGCAGACCTTTAGGCAGATGAGGGTGGTTCCCTTTGATGTTCCGGGCCATAAGCATGGCAGGGGAAATCCCGAACTGACGGCTTTTTTAGGGGAAAAATGCGTTACTATCGACGTCAACAGCATGAAGCCTCTGGACAATCTCTGCCATCCCATTTCCGTTATCCACGAGGCGGAGGTACTGGCGGCGGACGCCTTCGGCGCAGCCCATGCTTTTTTGATGGTGGGAGGAACCACCAGCTCAGTACAGAGCATGATTCTTTCCACCTGCAAAAGAGGAGATAAGATTATTCTTCCCCGCAACGTTCACCGCAGCGTCATCAATGCCCTGGTGCTTTGCGGAGCGGTGCCGGTCTATGTCAACCCGGAGGTGGACCATCGCCTGGGAATCTCCCTGGGCATGGAAAGGGAAAAGGTGGAAAAGGCCATTCGTGAGCATCCCGATGCGGTAGCCGTTCTGGTGAATAATCCTACCTACTATGGCATTTGCAGTGATTTAAAAGCCATCGTAAAAATGGCCCATGCCGCCGGGATGTACTGCCTGGTGGACGAGGCCCACGGAACCCATTTTTACTTTGGAGCAGGTATGCCCATCTCTGCCATGGAAGCAGGTGCCGATATGGCTGCGGTCTCCATGCACAAAAGCGGCGGCAGTCTGACCCAGTCCAGCCTTTTACTGATTGGTGAAAAGGTGAATGCAGGCCATGTGCGGCAGATTATCAATCTGACCCAGACCACCTCCGGCAGCTACCTTCTAATGTCCAGCCTGGACATCAGCCGCAGAAACCTTGCGCTTCGGGGAAAGGAAATATTTGCCAAAGTGGTGGAGCTGGCAGACTATGCCAGAGAGGAAATCAATGCCATCGGCGGCTATTACGCCTTTGGCCGGGAGCTGGTGAACCAAAATTCCATTTTTGATTTTGACCCCACAAAGCTCAGCGTACATACCAGAGATATTGGCCTTGCGGGAATCGAGGTCTACGATATTTTAAGGGATGAATATGACATCCAGATTGAATTTGGAGACATTGGAAACATTCTGGCCTACCTGTCCATCGGCGACCGTCCCCAGGAGCTGGAGCGTCTGGTCAGCGCCCTGGCGGAAATCCGGCGGAGATTCCAGCGGGACAGCAGCGGCCTTTTAAGCCAGGAATACATCGACCCCGAGGTGGTGATGAGCCCCCAGGAAGCCTTTTATGCCAGCAAAAAAAGCATTCCCTTAAAAGACAGCGAGGGCTGCGTCTGCAGCGAATTCGTCATGTGCTATCCTCCGGGAATCCCCATTTTATCCCCCGGTGAAAAAATCACCGCCGACATTCTGGATTATATTGAATACGCAAAAGCAAAGGGCTGTTCCATGACAGGGCCGGAAGACCCCAAAATCAGGAACATCAATGTGCTGCAATAGGATAAGGAGGACGCCCTATGGAAATGTGGTTTAGTGAGTTTCATGCCCCGGACGTAAAACACAGCATTCGGGTACACCGGCATCTGTATTCCAGAAAAAGTGATTATCAGCAGATTGATATTTTTGATACCCCGGAGTTTGGCCGGGTTTTGGCTCTGGACGGCAATGTCATGCTGACGGAGCGGGATGAATTTATTTATGATGAAATGATTACCCATGTACCTATGGCCGTACATCCCTGCATTCAGGATGTGCTGGTCATTGGAGCAGGGGACGGCGGTGTGGTTCGCGAGCTTGCCCGCTATGAGCAAATCCGGCGCATCGATTTGGTGGAGATGGACCCGGATGTGGTGGAAGCCTGCCGCACCTATCTGCCGGAAAATGCCTGCCGTCTGGACGACAGCCGGGTGAATATTTTTTTCGATAACGCCCTTCGGTTTATCCGCAGACGAAAAGATGAATACGATTTAATTATTGTGGATTCCACCGACCCTTTCGGTCCCTCGGAGGGCTATTTTACCAGAGAATTTTACGGAATCTGCTACAACGCTCTGCATGAGGACGGGATTATGGTGAATCAGCAGGGAAGTCCATTTTACAAGCATGATGCAGAAGCCATGCAGAGAAGCCATAAGCGGATAGTGAACACCTTTCCCATCAGCCGGGTCTATCAGGCCCATATTCCTACCTATGCTGCGGGCTACTGGCTTTTCGGTTTTGCCAGTAAAAAATACCATCCTGTTGATGATTTGGATGTAAAAAAATGGCTGGGGCTTAATTTAAGAACCCAATATTACACCACCAAGCTCCATGTGGGCGCCTTTTATCTTCCTGCTTTTCTGGAAAAAATGCTGGAAGAGGTGGAATAAATCAGGAAGGAATCCGTTTGGATAAGTGAAAAATAAGATGATAAGTAAAAATGTGGAAACCTTTATCGGCTGTGACGGGGAATATGAAAAGGCCAGAATCGTCCTTTACGGAGCCCCCTTTGATTCCACCACCAGCTTTCGGCCCGGCGCCAGATTCGGCCCCGCCGCCATCCGCCATGAGAGCTTTGGCCTGGAAACCTACAGTCCCT